>CAYWSV010000007.1:0-38093 GCA_964460155.1 uncultured Oligoflexia bacterium
TGACCCATGTACCTCGGGATGGGTGGAGATTTGGGCGGGTTGCACTTCCAAAAGGTAAAATCGAGCACAAGGTCAGAAGACGGCTGACGCAAAGGTGGGGTTGTGAAGGCTGACAGGGGGGGATTTTACGGGAGGGTTCGATGCGCAAAGAGCTTAATTTCGCTTAGACGCTTTCGCTTAGACGCAAGAGCTTAATTTCGCTTAGACGCTTTCGCTTAGACGCTTTCGCTTAGACGCAAGAGCTTAATTTCGCTTAGACGCTTCGCTTAGACGCTTTGCTTAGACGCTTTCGCTTAGACGCCGGGAGCACCTAGACCACTACTATATTTTATAGTAGTATTAAAGAAAGTACTGGAGGTTCCGATGAATCATCCGTGGATGTTGGTCTTCTGGACCGAAACTGAAAGCGACCGAGGGCCAGTTTGGAACTGGCTTCACGCGCTACCGGAAGACCAGCGCAAAGCCATCGTGCGCAAACTGATTCTTCTTGAGCTCTCCGGCAATATGCTGCGAATGCCATCGAGCAAAGCTCTTGGTGGCGGCCTCTTTGAGCTGAGAGAGACAGGCTTCGGGCTTCGGCTCTACTACGGGTTCCTCGCCGGACGCGTGGTCATACTGGTGGCTAGTGGCGACAAGAGCTCACAAAAACGAGATATCCGTTTGGCACGACAACGACTCAACAAAGCTCTGGAGGACGAGAAATGAGCAGGAAGAACTATCCAAATATGAGCAGGAAGAACTATCCAAATCTTTCCGATTTCATTGCCGAGCACTACTCAAAGGACGAGGCTGCAGAAGTTCGTGCCGCCGCCCAGGAAGAGTACGCACAATTGCAAACCCTCCAAGAGGATGTCACCCGCATTATTGCTCAGTACATGGCCCGTGAAAAAATCGGCTTCAACGAAATGGTGCGACGTCTTGGAATCAGCCCGTCACAGTTTTCCAGAATCCAGCGCGGCGATGGAAACATCACCCTCGGTACCCTCGCGCACATTGCTCGCACTGCCGGCATGAAGGTGCGCATTGAGGCTGAGTGATTTGAACGCTCACCTCGGCACCAGTCACCTTTAGTGGCCTTCGGGTGGTCTATCTCAAGTGGAGTGATCCCTTTTTTAGATAAATTTTATCACCCTCGCATTTGACGCACTTACAAAATCCACAGATCAAATGCGAGGGGTTCGGGGAAAGGTTTGGAAAACGAACGAATAGTGGCGTTTTCCAATGCAGGATCTCTCAAAATGGGATGTCTTGATCAACGCTGTTCGAAAATCGAATCTCAATTTGATTATTTGAAACTCCTCTTCGATCATTGCATCGATCGAGTGTCTCACCCAAAGTCTCCCTGCGCCCACAGATCATCCAACTCGGAACGACAAGATCTGCCGAATCGACCAAAGCGTAGTGCGTTTTCTGTTTAACTAATCGCGGTGACCAAAGACTTACATCAACATTGTCACCACGCAAATCAGGAATCTGCTTCTTCAAATACTCGAGAACTTTTGATGCCCTGTAATGTTTTCTCGTCACACACAGAACCAATTTATCTTGAATAAAAAAGCCAATTCTCTGCTTACGCCGAACGACAACAATTCTTCGAACTTGTTTTGAATCAGAAAGCTCACGGGGGGTTTGAAACACTGTAGAAGATTTTTGTTGATGACTGGAAAACGACGAACAAATCTCGCCATCCACTGGCACAATTGGTTTCGAGTCCTTCCGAGCCACAGGGGTTATACCCCTTCTATGACTTATTCGCGAAAAAAGTGAGCAGAAGATTTTGTCACTTCGGATCCATTCCGGCAACTCGTTTACTTCGTCTTGACCGAAATGCTCAGGCGATCTGCGGTAAAGCGACTTCACGATTGAACGCACGTTTTTGCAGTTGCGTGATGACTCAGCGTTGGGGATGGCTCCTACTCTCAGCAAGACCTTTTCCATCGCACAGGCAAGGCTGTATCCGGCCCATTTGTAGGTCAATGCCAACCGGACGATCCAAAGGTTCCGCTCTCCGTCCTGTACCCACCAAGGAAGACTGATTTCATTCGGGTCAAAGACAACTTTTTCTTTCAACGTCTGCGTCTTCCTCAAAAGATGCATAGACCGCTCTAGAAGCCACGGAACGTCTTTGGACAATGGTAAGCTTAGGTTCCAGCCCTCGCCCTCGTAGTGAGCCGATTTGAGCCATTTTGGAGGATTCCTGAAATATTTCCTCAAAAACGCATCAGAGAGACCAGTGAGTGTACAAATTTCGCGCATCGTTGCACTGACAGTCCAACCCGAGAGATACGGCACCTTCTTGAATTGGCGGCTGCATGCTCGGCCATCAAAGTTCCAGGTCTTGTCAAACTGGGCTGCACCCAGAAGCCACAACACGAGTTTCGCCAATCCCTTCTCGACACGCTCATCGTTGTAAATCCGCTCTGCAACTCGCGCAGCGCGGTTACGAGAATTGAGAAGTGAATGTAGTTCCGTGACAACTGGCCGTCCCGAACGCTCCAGTTCGCGCAGCGGCGCAGTGTTACGATAAACAAGCTTCGCAGGATTATTGAAGTTGGGAAGGTCACGTGAAACTCCGCGTGCTCCGAAGTCAGCGCCAAGGCCCATGCGATCAAAAACGGCGAGGAGCCGACCTTGTAATTTGAGTGCAGATTTTTGATTGGCAGCTGTGGAGAGAATGATCGGCAAGGGGGTAATCGCCATGACAACGCCCAACCCGAGTCCACCGGTGCTGCGCACAGCGTAACAAATCAGATGGGCGACCTCTGGAATTTCTTTTTGCAATGCCGGAAAAATCTTCGACCAATCGAGCTTGCCGTCAGCATCTTTCCAACAGTCGTTCGCGCGGTGGGCATCGAAGTCAAAGACAAGACCGAAGACTGTCTCATTTCCATTTGCGTTTCGGTATGAATTAGCAGCTAAATCAGCACTTAGGCGCGCATCTCGGATCGAGCACTTTACAGCAACCCGTTCCCCCTTCGCGTTCCGTGACCAAGACTTGTATTCGTAGTGTCCAGAAGCAGCGGAACTTCGAAAAAATCGTTCCGACTCCGGGCAAACACGTGCAGCTCCCGACACAGAATAAACCTTTTTCGGCAACAACCTATACACACCACATTCAACCGTGGTATCGTTGTTCCATGAAGTTGTGAAAGCAGCTTCCCGGGGTGGTGAAAACACCGAGATTAAAAAGCCTATCTGTTGCAGCAGCTGGGCTTTTATTTTTTGCTGCATCTGCAGGTGTATAGCCCTGCTGAAAATCAGACCATCCGATTCTCCAAACGCACTTGAAAAAAATTCCAAATTTCTAGATTGACAGTACCAAAAATTAATTTGACAAGCAAAGATTTTGCCTAGTGATTTCCGCACAGTACAACGAATCTCACGCAGAATTTGCGCAAGAAGAAATGCAATTCGTCGTTCACCTCTCGATTGTGGCGCTACATCAAAAGATCCTTGTTTTCCGATGATCTCTACAAATCCACTTGAGCAGAATTTGACCGAGTTGACGTTCTGATCTCAGGCAAAAGTTGCTCGAGATTCAGATTCGAAAAAAACTTTTCACGGACATCCTGCAGCACAATGTTTTGAGTTCCATGCTTGTCGTTTTGCATAATCAGAAGACATACTCGGACGCGGCACCAGTAATCGATAAGTGTTTGCTTCCCTGTTTTGTATTCTTCCGTCGAAAGAAATATCCTCGGTGGCATGCTCTGGCTTTTGGTGCGAAGCACCCTCTCAACTGATCGTGTAAATTTTCTCAGCGTTCTCGGAAACGACGACGGGTAAGCTGACCCGATTTATGATTGGGTAGGAAAAGCGCTTGAGTATTTGCTCATGCATCCTCTACTGCTGACAGAAAACAATGAGGCACAGTGCTAGATTGAGTAGCGAGTTCAATTTGCTACATTTCGCTTTTACCAATGAAATTGAAATAAGATAACTTGTCCTCGGTCCAAGAAGAACACTCGGTTGATCGTCTATTTGGAGCTTATCTGCCGAATGTTTGGCAACGTCGAAACTGTCTTGTGAAGGATTTGGTATCAAAAATGTTTCAGTGATTGCAGGAGTTCAAGAAGCACGTCACTGCAGATTCTTCCAATCTTTTGAAATTCAAAATTAAAATTAAGACACGACGTCGACAATTTTTGCGGCGCGCTCTCGCTGCTGCTTATCAAACGTCACGAGCGAATCCGCCAAGTCACGAGCTAGAGCGATATACACCGCATCCGCACCCTTGACTGCCAAATGCGACGCCAACTCTGTCGCCAGTCTCGCCAACGACTCGTCGAGATCATGACTTTCAACACCAAGCGATTCCATGATGCGGATGGATTTGTTCGCCAGAATGGAGGAACCCGTGACACGGGAAATTGTACCCGCCACTTCAACGAGAGCCAAAGTTGGAATCCTGATTGTTTCGCTAGGTGTTTGTGTCAACGAACGCATGAGATCACGAGCCTTGGAATGGAAGGCATCAGATTCAAGAAAAAAAGAAACCCAGACGCTTGCATCAATGACCGGCATCAGCTCCGTCCTTTTGCAACTTCTTCGGCTGCTGAATTTTCCGACTTCCATGCCAGAGCCACTTCGTGTGCGAGCTTCTCAGCCTCCTCAAGCGCTCGTGCACGGTTCGCAAGACGTTGGGACTCATCAACGACTCGTGGGATGGGCGTGATCATCGCAACTTCTTCTCCATCGACAGTCAGAATGAATTGTTCACCCTTATTGCGCACATCACGCAATATTTTTGAAGCTTCGTTCTTCAGCTGACGGACTCCAATTTTTGTGGTCATAACAGAACCCCTTTGTAGCCACAATTGTAGCCACACTCTGGAAGCAATTCAAGAATCGTGTTTTTGACAATCTCGACAATCAGAAGTTCGATGGATCGGCCGGTCGCTTCATCAAAACCACCCTCATTCGTCACAATAGATTTTAGGGAGTTCGGCCAAGCGGAACAGTTGCCGTCAGATTTCTTTAACCAACTCAAACAACACACGCACATCTGGGACGGTCGTCTTTCCTGAATTCACGTTCTCGAAAAGACCAACTTCTGTCAGTCGCTTGATGGCATCGGTGAGTGTGCGCCGAGCGACGCTGATAGCCTCTGACATCTCACCCACCGAAATTTTGAAACGTCCGGTACCGAGTTCTTCGGCATGATGCCAAAGGTAACAATACAGAAGAGCAGCAGCAGAGTTATCAATTCGTTTCAGGGCAACGTTGAAAACAAAATGAGCTCGCGTCTTTCGGGTACCCGGCAGTGGCTCCAATTCCTCGGGCTGCTTGAGCCTCTCTTTTTGAACAGTTGGTCTGGAGGGCAACCGCAGCTGCGCACTCGAGGCCATCAATCCAATCTTCTCATTCGAACTCAGCCCTCCCCTACTCTCTTGAGGCTGAGACAATTCAAAGGGGGCAGATGTCGTATCTCGCGCAAATTCTGCTTGAGATTCGACCTCAACCTGTGACGCCCTAACTCGCGCAATTTCTGCGCGAGTTTCTAACTGGGAAGGATGAGGCGAAAGGGTATCATTCTGTTCATTGAGTCGCGGTGCGAAAGACACATCATCTCGAGCAAATTTTGCTCGAGACTGAGAGATATCGTCCGGATGAGGAGATCCGGCAAAATGGCGCATAAAATCTGAATTTTCGGATAATACAGGAGAGTCATCTCGCGCAGATTCTGCACGAGACAGTTGACTCGATTCCACCGTCTCAACTCGCGCAAATTTTGCTTGAGCGGATACCAAGACGGATTCTTGAGCTTGTGCACTTTCTGCGCGAGCCTGAGTGTTTGACTCACCCGCAACATCTCGAGCAATTTCTGCGCGAGGTTCAGGATCGGTTTCGCTCCCTCCATCTCGCGCAAATTTTGCTTGAGCTTCAGTCTCCACCGGCACCGACACAACTCGCGCAGATTCTGCTTGAGACCTATTCGCCTTGCGTTCACCAACTCGAGCAATTTCTGCTCGAGTCTGAGCCTCGACAACAACCATATCAACTCGCGCAAAATCCGCGCGAGTTTCAACATCCGTTTTCCCACTGCCGGCTCGCGCAATTATTGCTTGAGGGTGAGCTCTCGAATGGTCCTCGTTTGCGAGGGATTCCGTCCGCTCGTCAGTATCGATTCGTCCTTGTTCAACTCGAGCAAATTTTGCGCGAGTTGAGACCTCTCTTGACGACGGGTCTACAACCACAGATTGCTGCGTAGAATCTGAATTTTCTACAGAATGGAGATCCGTATCTTGCGCAGATTTTGCGTGAGCGGTGGCACTCGGGTTGCCACTCTCAACTCGCGCAATTTTTGCTTGAGATGGTGTAGAGAAAATTTTCTCAGAAAGGACTTCATTCACATCCGTAGGGGAGGGCGCTTCGACCACTTCAACTCGAGCAAAATCTGCGCGAGTTTGAGCTACCTCCTGATCACTAGCATCTCGCGCAATTTTTGCTTGAGTTTGCCCCCGAATAGACCCTTCGGCATCTCGCGCAGATTTTGCGCGAGATGAAATCTCTGGGGTGGATCTCAGAGCATCGGTCGTCACCTCATCCGAAGCGACGGCACCTTGGACCTCACGCACTGAAGTAGACTTAGCCTCTGAGCTGCCATCAACGTCTTCGCGTGCAGGCTCCTCGTCACGCCAAGGCCTGCGTTTCTTTGCAATGGGGACAAATTCGGAGACCTGGCGCTTGAAAGCATCTCCAGGCTCACGAGTCTTAATTGTCATCGCTTGCATCCTCTCGGATTAGCTCATCCGTCAGGGCAATGATGTCTTCGGCAGCGGGTGACTTGCGATTAAAGAGCCACACGGCCTGTGCGTCTTTTTGAGCTTCCTTGAGATCCACATTCTTTCTCACCACTGTGTTGGTGAGAATCTCACGGTAGCTTTGCCGCAACACGCCCAATGACTCTTGCGCAATCGCCTCGCGCACATCAAAAAGGTTGGGGATGACCCGCACATTTGGGCCGAAGTTCTGAAAGTCTTCCTGAAGGTCTTTGATGATTTCAAAAAGCTGTTTCAGACCAGTGACGGACAGGAAGTCGGTAGCACAGACCACACAAAGCTCATCCGCTGCCAACAGAGCGTTGATGTTCAAAATCGAAGCCGATGGGTTGGTGTCGATAACAATGAGGTCCCACTGGTCACGGATTTTTGCCAACTGCAATTGCAGTTTCTCAACCCGACGGTTCTCTGTGTGCAGTTTTGCTTCGAGTGTCGACAGAGAGAGGCTTGCAGGAATCAAACTCAGAAAGGGAGTGACCGGTTGGATCACTTCCTCAATACTCATCTTGTCTTCGCCTTTGCCAATCATGCAATTCAGAATGGTAGGGCAGCTGTCAGTGACTTCGATACCCAAGGCCAAGGTTGCATGCGCCTGTGCATCGAGGTCAATCAACAGCGTTTTGAGGCCCATGGCAGAAGCGCGCATGGCAAACTGTGATGCCAATGAGGATTTGCCCACGCCGCCCTTCAAATTCGCAAAGACTTTAACCTTGTTGTCTCGTGGCTTAACAGCCTTGTTCTTGATGCGATCCACGATGACCGAAATGTCGTCCCAAGAGAACATCTTCTTGGTTGTGGTTCCCGAAACAACCTCTTGGCCTTTAATGGCATTGCTCTTTTCGAGCTGGTAGATCGCCGCGCGGGAAACGCCTAAAAGTTCCGAAATTTGTTTGATGTTGAATTGATAGTCTTGGAAGCCCAAAGTGCGAGCGGATTTCGCGCCGGGCTTATTGCTTTGCTGTGTCGTTTTGTTCTTCAGAGCGCGAGAACTGTTTTTTACACCTAATTCCGCTTCCATCACATCAAACCTCTTAATCACGAGAGTTCATTAAAAAACACTTTTTGGATCTGAGAACACAATAAAGTGTCACATCACCGATTCGCCAAGTCAACCAGCGTTCCGATGAAGATCAGAAAGTTGTGTTCTGAGCAGGCAGTCTTGTCACTTTCTTGACATCGTGCGTCTTGAATCATTCCCACTACCTTCTGCGGATTTGTGATTCTTTTTTACGCAAATACCGCTCAGAGGAGATCACTTCCTCCGCTGCAATGGGTTTCACATGATCAATGTGTGCGCTTCGCCTGAGAGCATCGTGCGATTGGGCGACGAGGAGAACATCCTCAGCAGCTCGGGTGACTCCCACCAATAGATCTCGTTTAGTGGTCCCCTCATCGACCAATTGGAGAACGCGGTTCGCCGTTTGCCCCTGCGCCTTATAAATTGTCAGCGCCCATGCGTGCTCCATGTGCTGAGGAACGCGTGGATCCAAACTCTTCATTTGCCCCGATTCTGTGCGAATCTGAAGAGCGTCAGAAGACACCTTCAGGACAACGAATCCCTCATTGTTAAGCTGACTGCGGGCTCTGTCGTTTCGATTCCAAATCATTTTATCGCCCTCTGCGACAGCTAGGGTGTGTTTCGAGAAAAGCGAAAAGCCGTGATGCCGCGACACGGGGATATCGATTTTGATTCCATCCGATTGAACGGTCACTGTGTTTTTGATCACATTGGTTCCGATGACCTCGTACTGTTTGTCTTTTTGCAGACCCAAGGATTTGTACGACCGATGGGGTACCAGCACGTCCTCGTTGTTATACGAGATAGCCAAACGCAGACGCTCCTGTGAAACATCGAGCTTTCTTAAGATTGGGACTTGTATCTCATTGCGAAGAAACCCTTGTTGTTTGAGTGAAGATCGGATCTCATGAGTGAGATCGCCTCGGATGCGATTTGTGCGCGCAAGGAGTAGGGGGGTGTCAGCTTCCATTGATGTTTGCTTCTGAAATTCCCGAGCGACGTGTTTGATGCGTCCCTTTTCTGTTGAATGCTCGAAAATCTTCTCACCCAAATGCGAAAGGCCATGCGCCACATCGCCCTGATTCATGCTGCGCACAGCCGCCTGCAAGGCAGGATCCTTCTGGCGCAAGCTTTCGTCCAAAATAATCCGAGTGGTGCTTGTATTCCGTTGAATGTCTAAAAAAGGATTTCCAGCCTCGACTGGCGAAAGCTGCCTCACATCACCCACAAACAAAACGCGGGCATTTTGGATTTCGGCCTTCTTTAGAAGGTCAAGAAAGTCTTTCGCTGATACCATTCCTGCCTCATCGACAATCCAAAGCTTCTTTTGATCAAGGGAATCATCCCGCCGCAGCAAATGAGATTGAAGCGTCTGAGCTTCAATACCTGCTTCTTTAGACAACTGACTTGCCGCAGCTGCAGAAGGTGCAAATCCTTGCACCACAATTCCAGAAAGACTCGCCTCTTCTGCAATTTGTCGGACGGAAAAGGTTTTACCGGCACCTGCGACACCCTGCCAAACAATATATTTGTCTTTTGTGGTCAGCGTTCTTTCTATCGCTTCAAGCTGTCCTGACGTCGGTGCCAAAAAAGATCTCTGAAGAGGCTTCATTGTCTCGGCAATCAATGTTTTTGTTTTTGAGGTCACTTCGCCACTCTTTAAAAACTCAAGTGCAGTTGAAATTTCTCCGCGTATTCCGGTCAAATCGTGCAATGACAGCTGAGCGCCCGAACTGAGAGCGGACTGAGCGGGTTCCAAGATTTGAGTGATTTTTTCCTCAGACAAACCAAAATTTTGAAGTTGTTCTTTGGTCTGGGAAAGAGCAACGATTGCCTTTTCGGAATCGAGTCTCTGAAGACCTTGAATGCGCGCCTGAACCAATTCATCTGCAGCAATAGATTCATGGGAATCAATCCCCGCTTCGATCAAATTTCTGATCTTCAAATCACGCTCAACTGCCTCCTTCGAAGTAAAGACGTTCTTTTCTCGTGTGGGCAAAAGCCGAAGCTCCTGTTCTTTTTTGAGTGTTTGCTCCAACTGATTGAGTGTGTGGTTACCCAAAGACGTCTGTAATGCTTCTTTGAGAATGGCCTCCTTTGAAAAGACGGACGATTTTTCCTCAAGGGAAGAGATAGCTCTGTCCAATGACTTTTCGATGCGCACAGGGTTATTTTTAAGTGAACGTGAGCGCGCGGTTGGTTCGATAGCTTTGATCTTGTGCTGACGTGCTTCCTTGAGCCAGCTCTCAACAAGTTCATGCCGATGCTGTGGGCCTGCCTTGGCCTTTCTATTTTTGAGGACAAGATCTCTTGTCTTGCGATACGACTCCGGACACATTGACTCAATTTCCTCGCGACGCTTTGAAAATGAAACGAGCTGTTCTTTGGAAAATCCCTCGAGTTCAAAAGTTCCGTTCGCATTCGGACGAATCTGATAGCCTATATCGCGCACCCGGCGCGCCAAACTGTTCTGATAAATGAGGCCTAAGAGAACACTGTTTTTGTAGATAAGGTCTCCGTGGAGAGCGCGCACTTCACCTTTTTCGTTCTCAATGCGGTTCAGCACAACATTGTGAGTATGAAGCTGCGGGTCTTTTAACCGTGACGAATCATGCTCAAATTGGGCAATCAAGAGGCCCTTTCCTCGGCGAATCTCACGATTAGACTTCGGTCCAGAACGATAGACGGCGTAGTGTATTTCTGCATATCGGATGGCCTCTGCAACAGCTTGCCTGTGCGCCTCGACGAGGCGCTGATCACCGAAAACCAAAGCCTGAAGACTGACTGATTTCGGGGCTGAAAAGGTCATATCAAGACCTGCTCGTTTGCGGTTCTCAGACTGTTCATCTTGTCCAGAGACTTTGATCTTTTCGTCTTTTGCCTCGAGCAACCGAGAAAACTGACGGTCATCGACAGCCCCTTTGAGACCCAACTGCTGAGCGCTTTGACCAGCCCATTTGGAGTAACCAACGCTGTCCTTGGCGGTGTAGTAGTTGTCCATTTTGTAATACGTCACACCGTGTGCGGCACTCACGTTCGCAAGCGACAGCATTTATCGGCTCCAAAGTTGGCGAGGTTTTGAAGACTGCGTTGCGGGTAAATCTCCCACTTGCGAACCGACCTCTAAACTCACTTCATCAAGCCACGTGGACATTGGAATCTTGCTCCACTTGCCAGATTTGTCGTTCACATTCGGAAACGTCACATAATCAAACTCAATTTTGACTGGCGGAAAACGAGCGAGTTTTAGAAAACCATGATTCTCGGGCAGACTTCGTATTTCGCTTTCCGTCACAGACTTTTTCTCGCGTTGCCGCGTGGAAATGGAGACACGCTCGGGTTGTTTCCCATGTGCGGGTGTTACCGAGGATTCGTATTCTTCGACCTCGCATTTGCCGAGCCTCTCTGAAAATTCCTGCGCCATTTTTGTTTCATTGGCTGCGAAAATGAGAATATTTTGCAAGCCCTGCATAATGTTGTGAGTGGCATCCTGCCCGTAAATTTGCCCAATTTGAGCCAAACTCTGAAACCCCAAAATCAAACGACCGGCATACTTGTAACCTCTGTCGAGCACCTTCGGCAGCGATGGCAAAAGGCCTACAGTTGAAATTTCATCGCACACAAGCCAGAGCGGAGTGAGAGGGTTTTCATTCGGTCTTTCGCGCTCAAGGATGGCCGTGGATGCGATATCAAACCAGAGGCGAATCAAGGGACGTGTTTGCTCCCAATGTGAATCGGTCGCAACCAAAAACACCCATTGCTGAGCGTTATCATCAAGAACCCAATTTCGAATCGAAAAGGATTCCTCTCGCTCAGTGCCTGCTTTTTCACGTTCTCGTGCATGATGATTAAGGTATTTTAGGAACTCCAAATTCATTAACGATGTCGCAATCACGCCTGAGGCCTGACCGCTTTCCCCTTGTCCCAAATAGCGATGAGAAATCTCATTGTTCTTTTTCAGAACAGCTTCCAATTCTTCAGCCGGAAGATTTGCAAGTCGCCAAAGTTCTCTCAGTGGCTCAGAGTCTTTACCCGCAATTCGGAACAAAGAGGTTAGCACCGCGCGTCCGGTGGTTTGGAAAAATTTTGTTGACGCGTCCATACCATCGCGCACTTCAACGAGAGCTTTGGCCATCTCTTCTTCAGAAACACCCTCACTCCAAAAGTCCCACTTGACCGCACGCGTGTCGTGCAATGAGAAGATGACATCACCTTTTTTCCCAAATCGTGCATAAAACTCGCCACCCGGATCAACGATCAAAACCTTCTCACCGGCAGACCGGCGCGAGTGCAAAATCTGATTGATGGCGTTCGTCTTGCCTGTCTGAGACGCCCCACCTATGCCCAAATGGAGACCGATTGTTTCATTGCAGATACGGATTTTTTCACGCCCCAAAACAACATCATGTTCACGAAATGCATGTGGCCTTTGGGGGTTCTTAACAGCCTCACGGATACGTTTTGTCAAAGCCTTGGGGCTCACCAAGGACTGCTCGCCGTCGCGGACTTGTTCTGAAAGAGTCGAGCGTCCCGACAACTTTGCTCTCAGCCAGACCCAGAGCAAAATTGAGATGACACCCGCTCCAACCGCCGTCCAAAGATACAGAGAATGAAGCCCAGCGTGACTCCGCCACGTCACGACGAATTGAGAGAGTTCTTTAATCTCTCTATCGCTCAATCTGAGCAAACCTTCGTGTGTGTCTATGTGTTTGAACTGATGCCAATAGAGATGACGACCCATGAGTTTGATCCATTCGGGCAATCCACCTGCAAAGGTTTTCTGAATCAAAACCCCTGTCACGAAAAGCGAAGTGCAGGCTCCGACTAAGAGAGTTGAGAAGGTATCTTCTGGGCCACGTTTTATTTTTTTGACCTCACGAGCGTATGAATTGAGAACGCGACTCATCAGTGTCCCTCGTTTATTTTTAGGGTTCTTGAGCGCAGGATGGCTTCTTGTTTGCGGACAAAGTCATTGACCTCGGAGCGTGTTTTCTCGGGCTCCGGAAATTCGTCGATCATGGCATTGAGCCTATAAAGATTTGCGGAACTTTCGCGAAAGACTTCTTTCACGTAGGCCAAAACGACTTCGAGTTGATGAGTGTTGATTGAAACCAGTGAGCTCATCATTTTTTCGAAATCGGCGTTCTTTTCGATTACCAAGTCTAGTTTTTGGGAGAGTGTTTCGCTCTTCATCGAAGCATCAATGATGTCTTGAACGACCTTCGATTTCGAGCGTCCTTTTTCCTCTGCAGTCCTTTCAATCCATTCCATTTGAGCCTTTGTCAGTCCCAAATGAAGCGTGTGATGTGCTGGCATGAGAGCTCACTCCTTGATTAAAAAGACCGATATTTTGGGAAGCACCCAAAGACCTCTGAAATCGTTGACCGTTCTTTGCTTTTCGAGTCTGAGGGTGTTTCCCTGCCTCGACGTGGAAGCACCCGGATTTGCTCTTTCGCAGCACCCGAATGTTCGCGTGCAGAACTGATTTCGTTGATTTTTGGTGCTGCCTTTGGGTGCCACCCTTGGTGGCGTACTGTGTGCCGCGAGAACCTGAACAAGGTTTGGCGCGGGGCGTGCAAATGCACGACCCGTGACGAACCGCAGTGAGGGTGAGCAAGGTGGGGGTCCGGGGTCGCCCCGGGCAACGCATCGAGGACCGATAGGTCCGAAGATAAGGCGCAGGCTTTCATTTAGATCTCCTGCGTCTTTGAGTTCGTGCGCGCTGCCCATTCGCGAAAGCCTCTGTCCTTACCGACGAGCAAGGCCAAGTGCTCCACCACGGCATCTTCCTTCACGGCAGAGCCGCTGCGCTCGGACATGTACTGAGCGTATTGAGCAATGAGGCTTGCGGAGGTTTCTTTGATTTCAAACTTTCGAGTCACCACCTTCACGATGGGTTCAATCGAGAGCAGGGGACGATAGATCCGTGGGGAGCGTTTTTCTGAAGTTACATTCTTTGTTGTCATGACTTTTCCTTTCTCAGTTTGTTTTTTCTTGGCTGACGCTTGGTTCGTTGATTTAGGTGCGGACGCTGCCGCCTGTTCTTGCCGCGGCCACCGCGCCGCCACCGGCCTTCATCCCAGCGCCAAGAGCACCAGCCTTCAGAGCCACGATGTTTCGGGCCACACTCACGCCCTTGACCGCAAGAGAGCTCGCAAGCCCGCCACCCAGAGCTCTTTGGTAACGGAACACCGCAAGACCACCTGCAGCCGTGAGGGCTGTCAGGCCGAGCTGCAAAACGAAGTAGGTGGCCTGAACCCGTGACGCGTACGAGTCGATGACCTGTGCCCCGACAAGCACCAGAGGGTCACGCTTTAGGGCACTCATGGCTGAAACAGTTTCAGGTGACTGGGTGAGTGTGACAGTGGCTTGATAAAGAAACGTGGACAGAGGCTCGTAAGCAGTGACGAGCAAAAGGCACCATCCCCACGAGACCATCAGACTCGTGGATCCAAAGGCCATTCGCCCTGCCGCAACAAGGAACATCAACGCCAAGATGCCTTTTGCAAAACCACGAATGGCAGGGAGAAAAACACTGACCTTGGTATAGAGGGCGGCTATGTCATTGCGGCTGTCAGCAGCCTCGTAGTCGGTTCCCGTGAATGGTCGGATGGTGAGATTCATCAGTCCGCCGAGGGACGCCATCCGCGACAAACCCACCCACGTGCTGGTGCCGAGCATCGGGGCATCTTCGGGATTTTCCAAAAGCGCTGCCTCGGAAACATTGTTATACGACAGCCCCGAGCGAGACTTCAGATAGTCTGAAACACCGGAGGCAATCACCTTGTTTTTGAGCGACTCGCTGTCATCAAAACCTAAAGCCCGCATCACCCCATTGTTGCGCGCCGCCTCAGCCAAAGTGACTAGCTTCGATCCGGGGGTGGAGATGCGCGCCCGAGCCCAAGACTCGAGCTGCGTTCGAAGCAGCGCGTGCAATCCGGCGCAGTTGTCTTTGGAGAGGTCAAACTGATTTGAAAGCGAGGCGAAGGCTATTTGACTCGAAGCCGTGCTGGCCTTTGCACAGGTCTCGTACAGGGAATCAATGGTCGAAAGAATCTCGGGGTCATCAATCGTGTGTCGCGCGGTTTCATGCAATGTTCTGAGCAAAAGTTTGGGCGACTTTGCGTGTCCCGAGTCTCCAAAAACACCAGCGACAGCCTTTGAAACGCGCGCCGAAAGGCCGTTCATGCCTTCAGCAATCATCCGGTAGAATTTAAGACCCTGAGCGTCGTTTTTAAGACCCGAATAGCGTCCTCCACCCTGAACAGCCGTCTTCTGTGCCCAAGGCTGGCCCGACTCCGACTGAGGACGAAACTGTTCAGACGCATTGGTTCCCAAAAGGGTCAATCCAACGAGACAACAGGTCAACTTTCCTGCAACCGAAATCCAAACCCCATCTGATTGCCCTGAGCCCATGCGTGCCAACGCTTTTGCAACCACAAAACCCATGTACAGGGCGACGACGCCTTTAAAGAGCGAAGTCTGAAAGAGACTTTCTGCGAGTTTTTCCTGCAGTGAAACGGAGAACGTCCACAATGCGGCTTCAATCGGAGTCTCAGTAAAAAGCGAAGACATAAAAAGTCCCTTCTTCCTCAATCGCAGCTCAGGCTGTCAGCGCAATCGGATGCGCTGCGGCCGTCGCCGAGTGAGTTGTTCAAGCGAGCTCGGTTAGTTTCGCTCGCAAGGATTTTTGTTTTGGTGCGCTGGAGTTTCGCAAAATCTGAAAGCTCGGTGCGTACGCGTTCCACACTCGGAATCTCTTCACCCTCGAGTGCTTGTCGCAACGCCGGAAATGCGCTGAGCGACCTGTCACGATACTCAGCGCGCAATGGTTCTGGTATTGCCGTATTGAGGAGCCCCGTGGAAACGGCGGATTCGTAGCGTGATGATGCTTGCAGGGCAGCCTCTTTGCCCACCGCACGCCCAAGTGCGAGACATGCAATTTGCCGGTCGACGTTTGAGAGATCCGAAAGGTCGGCTGCTGTTTGGGCATTGAGTTTCTTTTTTACAACGGCTGCCACTTCCGACTCGTAAACACCTGAGCCCCGAAAGCGACCCGCAAGAATTGATTCTATCTGAGCGCAGACGAGTGATTGGCCCTTTGTTAAAAAAGCATCGGCCACATCTGCCGGACGCAGCAGACCACGATCAAAAAGCGGAACCCAGCCACCATCTGTGCCGACCTGAATCTCGCCCAGAAAGGACGCCAAGAAGTCATAGGAGGTTGTGTCTTTTGCGAACGAGAGAATGGACTTGAGGACCTTTTGCTTCTCGTACCCAAATCCGCGCATGACTCCCGTTTGAAAATCACGCATCGCAAGACCACTTTTCCCCTGACACTTCTGCAGAGCCGAAGCCACATCGCCTGAACTTCCGGCTTCTTCATTGACACACCGCGCGATGGCCTCGGCTTTGAGCTGATTGGCACCTTTATTGGCCTGATTATCAATGAATTTATCGACGGCCGCGCAAGCCTGTGCGCGGAGATTCAGCTTGCCCTGAATCGACAACCAATCATGCCGGAGTTGCGCGCAAATGGTCGGGTAGGCGTAGCAGATTGTTGTGAAAGCAGACTTGGCCAAAAGATCCTTCGCCTCAGATGCATTCTGTGGAATCAGGCCATAGAGCTGATCTTGAAGCTCTTTGAATTGCCCTTTGATGTTTGCTGTCACGTCTATTTTTCCGCACTCTAATTTGCTTCCGACTTCAAACTGAAATCCTCCCGCATCAATTTTTGGGTCATTACGGAAATGCCTGGGCGGAAGTCCAAATTGCCGTTCGGCTTCTGCACCTGTCGAAAATTCGTTTTTGAAACGATATTCTTTCTGAGCAAAAGCGGTTTGAGAGCACAGCACTGCAAGCCCAAGAAAACTTTGAAGTCGCAGTCTCATCTTCATCACTGCACCTCATTCGAATGAATTTTTTTGATGAGTTCTTCTCTTTCAGAAGAATGGAGTGCGCGGAGCTCTCCCTTTTCGCGGACACCTTTTGGGAAAGACTCAGCAAGCAAACAGATCGCTTTGAATGTTGGATTTAGACAATCGGGCTCTCTTTCGTGAACCAATAACGAAAGGTTCTTGAGAGTCGATAATTCAATAGGATCAGACGCTGCGCACCAATAGTCAAAGCCTGTGGGAACATAGACGTAAGTTCCCTGTGCACTTTCGCCCATCCAAAACGCTTCGGCATATTCGCCCTTTTGCATTTTGAGGCTGCGAAGGATCTCACAAACATAAAGGCTTGGAACAAGTCCATTCTTGCCTTCGGCAAGACGCGATTCCATCTCTACAATCGCCGATGCGTTTTGCGTTAAAATGAGTTTATTGGGAGAAACGTTCCAAATCTCTTTAGGACCCGCTTTATCCGTGTAGTCGCTCACTTCGTTGGTGACACCAACGCACGTCACTCCGAATTTGCGCATCGTTTTCCACGCATCTCGAATGAACGAGACAAGTGCAGGTGACTCACTGGCAAGGACACCAACCTCTTCAATAATCAGCAGTGATGGAGGATTTGGTGCGCCATCGCTGGCAGGTTTCACCAGACGAAGAATTTCTAAAATGATGGCCTGCACGGTCAGAACCAAAAGGACAGGATCTCCTGAAACACCGTCCAAATCACAAAGAGTCAGTAGCGGAACAGATTGAGAAACGTCTTCCGACGCTGAAACATCGAAAAATTTTGCATAAGGTCCGCATCCAACAAAGGGAGAAAATCCTTCGGTCAACAGGTTTGCTATCTTCGAAGAAAACTGGAGTGCATCGCACGCAGCAGAGAGATTGTTTACAACTTCAGACAAGCGAGGAAGGCTCAATTGCCCTCGTTCTGCGGCAACGACTGTTCCCGTCACGGGATCAAAGCACGTCTGCGCCTGACGGAGCTTTTCTTCGATGGTCATCCGCAGCGCGTCCGACAAAACGCGTCTGTGAGTGGCCTCAAGATCTATTTTTGGTGAAAGCAGCGATACCGCCGTCAAAAGCAAATGCACAACCGACGGGAGCCTGTCCTCATCGATTACCATATCGCTCGTCATGAGGCCCGAAAAAATGTTTGGAAAGTTCTTTGGCGGATTGAAGTAGGACGCTCCGCCTTCTTCGGCTGCAAGCCAAGCCAACGCCGCATAGGAAGTCTTCTTGTCGATAATGAAGACACGCCCCTTGGGATACTGCCCCATAAATGATGTGACCATGTTGGCAATCGAGAAAGACTTACCCGCACCCGAACCACCCAAGACAGCCAAATGCGATGCTCCATTGGAATCGCGCGGATTCAAATGAATGCGATCGCCTGCTCGAGAAATCATCTGAACCATCGGCAGACGTGAACCCTGAAATCCGCCGTAAAGAGGCAAGAGAGACACCAAATTACGAGACAGCAATCGGGTTTCCCGCCCCACCAGAGAAACAATTTCTTTCGAGTTCTGAAAAGGAAGAGAGGCTGCAAAGACCAGTGGTGCGCAGAGAGTTTCCTCAATAAACGCACAGTTCAGAAGCGGCGAAATATCCGAGAGAACCGAGCGCATGAGTCCATGCTCTTCAAGTTGATCAACGGCTACCTTTTCATTGCGCAGCAGAACGTGCAAAGAAAATGCAAGCAATGATTCTTCCCGATTGAGTCTTGCTTGTGTGGCGGTGATGTCTTCAAATTGTCTCACTCCGAATGCATCGTCAGCGTTCTTGAGCAAATAACGTTTGGAATCGAGATCCGAGGATTTCACAACGGGACGAATGTTGACCACAATACGGTGTGGTTGCTTTACCGAAAGTAGTTTTGCCATGAGTCCAGAAACGGTTGATTCTGGAAGATCGAGAAGGCTCGCACACTGCCACGTGTCTGCTGACAGGCCTTCGCCAAGCCCCAGGCCCGAGGGCGTCATGTGAACGCTGTGGTAAAGCATCTGCTTAGACAAGCTGCTGTTGCTCTTGCTTTGAGTGATGTGTCGCGGCTGAGAAGAAGATCTCATTTCAAAGGAATGCAGAGAATCTCTAAAGAACCACAGGCACTCGTCTCTGTTCAGGATTTTGAGTTGAAAGTGGGCCCCGAGAACACCTGCTTTGACGTGAGTGAGGGTATCGCGCAATGCCGATATTCTAGATTGAAAACTCTTCTCTGCAGCCGCTTGCTCGGAATCAGAAAATCCCTTCATGGAACGCGCCGGATGCTCCCCAGAAACCCTCAGGGTGAGCAAAATCCTGCGTTTCATCATTCGAAGTCCATTCTTTGGATGACGTGCGAATTCCGAAAGAAACTCAAATCTCTTTTTTGCAATTGTCGTTGCGAAGTTTTTTTTCTCTGTCTGTTGTTCGTGGCAATAGGATTGCGTATCTGGTTCAGCGTCAAAGATGATCTGCATCGACACATCAGGATTTTTTATCTTTGCAAACATGTCGGCAAGACTCTCAAGGCGAGAGCTCAACTCAGCTTCAGTGAGCATTTCGCTTGCGATGGGTGTGAGCCACAGGCCAACGCCCAGAGCTCCGTCTTTCATCAGAAAGATCGTGAAATATTCTTCAATCCCCATAAAAGGCCATTCGAACGAATCTTCAGGCAGCAAAAACTTTTCAATCGACTCTCCCTGAGCAAAAAGAAGTTGCGGCGGTCGAAGCGGACGCGCATCTTCGATCAATCTCTTTGCTTTGTGCAAAATTTTTTGAGCAGATATTGCAGATGGAAATATCATTTCTGACCTCCTGCGCGCGCAACCTTTTGCTCACGCGAAGGAGTTTGCTGAGCATTTGAAGCCTTATTTGCAACGACGGGTTCTGCTTTTTGCGACTTTGCCATCTCTGAACGTGGTACCGCGCCCATCCACTGCGAAGGCTCAACCTCGAGGTAGAGCCATGTTCCATCCATCCAATGACCACCTTCAATAATCTGCGGGCTCACCCAGATCTTCTTCACAATCGGTTGTGAGCGCACGGGAATCAGATCTGCCTGCGACAGTGGAGCTGCCAAAGGTTTTGGTTGAGAGTCCAACGACGTAGTGAGAGCAGCAGTGCCGCAGAAACTCGACGGATAAAGTCCTGAACGCTTATCCAGCTCACACTCTGTTGGTGCACGAGACACGCAGCCAGCAAGACCAGTGAGCGAAAGAAGAATTGAAATTATTTGATTTTTCATGAGCTCACTCCTGAGAACTTAATTGTGGAATTTTTATTGTGTCGAGCATCACAACGAAGACGTCTTGACCAGACCCGACACCGATGGAGGGTAAAAGTTCTTTGGCCTGTTCGAGGTACCATTGAGCAACCAGTGAAGCGCCGTCGACAATCGCACTTCCGCCAACAAATGCCATTTTATCGCCGGTAATATTTGCGGCAGTTGCAGCTTTGTCGGAGCCCAGAATCGAAGTTGTTTTCTGTGCATCGGCAATGGCCTGACCGGCATTTTTAGCGATGCTTGCCAACACTGCTGAAAGAAGAACCTGTCCCTGTTTTGAAATGTAGGTTCCGGTTGCTCCAAAAGTATTGTCGCTCCCTGCGACAAACCCTTTTGCATCGCGTTTGAAGTGTTCACCATCTTCGCGCACGCAAGAGAGACTTTCAGTTTCCATCATCACGCGCTCGGTAGACATGTTAGCGCGCGCCTTGGCGATCATGAAACATTGAGAAAGGTCGATTCGTGTTTTATTCGGACCCGTGAATGCATAATCGAGTTGCAACAAAACGGGGTAGGGCTCGCGCGAGTTCGCTTCAACACCGGAGACCACCCGTGCTTTGACGTGCGAGCCTGTGGGCAAAACGGTGAATGACTCATCAGCAGGTTCAGCGTTCTTCGATACAGTGAAGACCTGCAGCGGAGAGCCCATTCCGGCCCGCAAACCTCCACCCACTGGTCCCAAAGACCGCGAGAAGGCCCCGCCTTGAGAAAAGGATAGTTTTGGGGCGCTCTGACGACGGCGAAGCGAGCTCCTTGAGTCCACCCCTCGACGCGCGCTTTGCGATGCCCCCTGAGCTTTTATCGAGGTCGAAGTTTGAGACGCCGAACCTTTCGGTGGGGTCGGCTGAGTTCGAACAGTCTCTTGAGTGGCTGGAGGCTGACCTGCTTCAAACGCACGGCGCTTTTCGCGGATCTCTCTTTCGACGGCATCGAGCTCCCGCTGACGCTCAGAAGTAATCTGAAGAGCTGTGTCGTCAGGCTGGGTCCTTTCGATGCGCCGAGGAACAGTCGGCATGATTTCATTTGCATGAGCATCAAAAGAAGTTGAGCCTGCGGTTATGAGTAGCAGAGGGACAGCGAGATGTGAGATTCTCTTCATCGTGCACCCCCGTCCTGCTCGGAGGTCTGCCGGACAAACGGTGGCCTTTGCTGACTGGCAAACTCAATGGAACTCATTTTTTTCGCACCCGGAATCTCACTACGTGCGACGACAAAGATCCGCGTCTTGCATTCTGGAGACGAGAAAAGACCACACGGCTCGATACTATTTTTTTCCACATGCACGAGCGCAACACGGTTTCCGCTTGACAGTGCATTCCCAAAACCAAGTTGACTCGCATCCATCTGCATTACAGACGATGATTTATTGCGAACCTCAAACACATACCCTGTAAGCCCATTGCCAGCGAAAATACGCTTGAGTGTCGCAGAAGCCTTATCGAGTCCCGAGACCAAAACCGACGAATCAACCGACTGCCTTGCAAACAAACCGCTCTCATCTCGAACGAGAGCGTTCATTAAAGAAATTTCCGCTTGCAAAAATTTCGGATTTTTTAGTTTCTTCGAATCTGTTGGAAAAACGAGATCATAATGTTTGTCAGCGCTATCTGATGGCATCAGTTGAACTTTGACTGTTCTTCCATCACCCAGCACAAAAGACACAACCTCAGACTGAGCACCTGTAAGCTGACGAACTTGAAATAGCCTCACGTCGACTTTTGCACCAGTGGCTAAATCAACTTCAGACGCCACGTCTGCAATTTCAAAATACTGCGAAGGTGTGACTGCTTTAACAGAACTTGGAAGTTGCAAAAGACTGCCTGTCTTGCTTGCTACCGGAATTTTCACATCCTCTCCTGGCGGAACGATAACGACTCCTGCTTGTGCTCGTGTTGAGAGCACCGTGAGCGGAAATACCAGCCCGAATATCGCTCCGAAGATCGATAGACGCGGATTAAAAAAGTTATGGCGATTCATTTATTGTTTCCTTTCTGGATCATTTTTTGAATATGAAGCGAGCAGCGCGTCCGCTTGAGTGCGAGAGACCCACTCCAAACGCTCAATCAGAAGAAGAGATTCATCGGAACGACTGCCCGGATTAAGTCTCAGGCGTGGACGCAATTCGAGATAAAGATTTTCATCGGTTTCTTGCAGAAGAGTTCCGTCCGCGTATTGCGAACGCGTTCCACGCGCAACCAGCACATACTTTGCACCGAACTTGTCGCTCGCAACCTGAATTTCAACAGGCTCAAAGGCAAACACCTGATCGACACGCCGCTTCTGCCACTCGGAAAACTTAGTTTCCGCGTCGCGCAGAAAACGCCCCTTGAGATCAGGCACCATGCGTTCGGCAACGGTCTCGAAGTGTTCCTTTGCATTGCGGTATGTGAAATTACCGGCGTATGTCGCAACAAAATGAGCAAAGTCTTTAACAACAGCGTCTGGTATGAGATTGGGCCGCACACGCAAGAACTCTGCCGCACCTGGAACAACAATATATTCACTGTTCATCTTTTGAAAAAGTTTATGCTGAAGAAGAACAGCCGAGGTCACAATACTCGCTGCAGCAAATATCAGGGCCACAAGGGCCAACAGTTTCCATTTGTTTCGCTGAGAACTGACAATGGCAATTTGGCTTTCAAATGGTGGCAAAACACGAATCTGAGAAAACAGATCATCCGGTCTGGTTTCGATTTCCTGCCGTTCTTTTCTGCGCATCCAAAGCCAGTGCAATACATTCGTGGTCATAAATCGTTTCCTCCTTTAAGGAACAAATGAAACAAAGCGGCGCTTTGCTTTGCGAAATGGATTTTCCAAAACCTGAGAATCGATCACCCCAAACGCCCACAAGAGGTGTCTGAGATAATTCTTCGGCAACGACGTTCGAATTTTTTTCGAGACAAAGACCACAACAAACGCACTCAAAAGAGCAACAAATGGAGTCAGAAATCCGGGTAGCAAACACACACCCAAAAACACAACCAGTGCAGCGAGAAAGTCTTGCATGGTAATTCCAAAAAGAAACATCAGGTCTGCGTTGATGGCCTTGTGTGTTGGAAGCCTTTCAAAATCAGCAAATCGCTTTGTATATTCCCGCATGATTAGCCTCCAATCTTTGCAAGTGCGGAGACGATTTGCGGAAGAAAGAACAATCCCGATCCACCTACGAATGCCGGTATGGCGTTATCCCAATTGCGCTGGCCCGCATTTTTCACGCCAACGAACGCAAGTCCTGCGCCAATCACTTTTGATGAGAGAAAAAGAATATCCTGAGCAGTGGTTGCCATATCTGCGATGAAAGGAAGTTCTTTCATCATCGACTTTCCACCAAGCTCAATTTGGGCAAATGCAGATTCCGATCCTAATATGGCGATAAGAAGAAGCATGACTAAGAATAATGTCGCTTTGTTAAACCTCATTGAAAAACTCCTTTCATTGAATTTTTTTGATTGAGAACTGAACTCACGTTGGCGGCAAAGAGCTTCGAAATTTCCCGCCGAATTTCCTCATCACTTTGAGTTCCCTGCAGGCGCACAGAGCTTTCGCGTCTGCGAAAAACCCAAGTGGGTGTCGCAGACACAGCGAATTGCTTTGAAAGAGAGCTCGAATACTTCACAGACGGTTGATGAAGTGGTGGCGATTCTTCAGAGTCGAGCTGAATGAAAGTAACGTGGACACCTTTGCGGCGCAGTTCCTCAACCTGCGCTTTGGCTGCCTGACAATGGGGACAGGATGACTGGTAGAAGTACAAAAGTTGTACCTCTCTCAAGTTCAATTGTGTCCGACTCTGTTCGGAGCGAGTTTTTTTCTCACTGATACGCGAGTCTTTCTGGCCTGCGTTTTGAAGAAGCAACTTTCGATTGAATTCCGCGAGAACAGCGACTCGTCTTGCCTGCCATTCTGCGTATTTTTCCATGTTTTCCTGTGAGGGATTTGCAACCGCCTCCCGCAACGGGCGAGGAGCAACGTAGTCTCCACCATCATCCCAAAATTCAGGATTTTTGGGATCCTCATATTTCTTCCAGTCGAAAGGCAACGCATCCCGCTGACGAATCAAAGAGCCTGAAGGCAGCAAAGAACTTTGCTTTTCTGCAAGTGGTCGTGATTGTGGGATGAAAGGCTTGACCTGTTTTCCCTCGCTCCAATAATCAATGTCTTGACCATCAAAGAAGCGAACAGCAATGGATTCTTCTGCAAGAGCCGCAGGACGCAGGAGAACAAAACCAAAAAGAATGCCATAACTCAGCACCCTGATGATTTCGTTGCGCCTAAAGCAATGCGATAAGTTCGTCAGCATGAATAACTCCTTTCTGAACGAGTTCGATTGCGGATTGTTTGAGAGTTGGTGATGACGCGAGTTCTCTTTGGCCAAACTCATTTCGTTTTGGAACAATGAATTCAAAGACAAGTTGCCTTCCGGAAACACCACTTCCGGAGCAACGCGAACATCCTTTGGCACGCAGAGGAAATTCATTTTCAATTTTTGTGCTTATGAATATTTCGGGAACGAAAATGTTTAATTTGCGACGGCCCTCCTCATCAAATTCTTTGCAGTGCTCACAGAGTTTGGGAATCAATCGCTGAGCGCACACAAAGCTTGCATTTTCTCGAACTAGAGCTTCATCGACGCCCAACTGTGCAAACCTGCAAAATGCATCAGCGGCGGAATTGGTGTGGAGTGTTGTCAGAACGATGTGACCCGTGTTGGCAGCTTGAACGACAGCGGATGCCGTTTCTTTGTCTCGAGTTTCGCCAACTAAAATGTAATCGGGGTCTTGCCTAAGAAAAGCACGCAGGCCTTGCGCAAACGTCAGTTTTTCAGAGACCTGAACTTGGGTGATTTTTGGAAGACAATACTCAACTGGATCTTCAAGCGTGATGACCGAATAGCGGTCACGGTCGATGGCACACAGAGTACTCATCAGAGTGACCGTCTTCCCGCTTCCTGTGGGGCCAGTCACAACGATCAATCCTTGATTGGCAGCCAGCGCAAACGAGAGTGCGTGGACAGCTTCCGCGGGCAACCCCAGATGTTCGAGCGAAAATTGATTCTCTCGAGGCAGTATTCGAATCACAATCTGTTCGGATTCACGTGATCCCATCTGCACTGGAACAAGGCTCACGCGGTAATCAGATGCTGTGGCCGATTCCGAAAATCGACTGTCTTGTGCAAACCCTTTTTGAAATACCAGCCCCGAGCGTCTTTTGACCTCTTTGAGCAAATCATCCCATTCGAGATTGTCTTCAATTCTGCGGAACGTTTGCAGATGACCTGAAATTCGAAAGCGAACTTCTCCTCCGGTTGGTCGCGGGGAAAAATGAACATCTGAAACCTTCAGTTCTTTGGCTTTCGTCAGGTAGTAGCCAAAGGCCTCTGCAAAGACATGAGTGCTTTTCACCACTCACCCCCTTGTGTATGGAGTGCTCCGCAGATGGCTGCATTTTTCTTGAGGTGAAGTTGATGAGCAGCGCTCCAACCGCCGAAAGTCTCGAAAGGCTCTTCGCAGGTTTCACGTTTGCGCCACACCGCAATGACGTAAGTTCCCTTACGCTCAGAGAGCGGATTTAACTCATGCAAAGTCCGCTGAGCGATGTTCTCCATTGGTGCTGGAGCGACCAACGGAAAGGGAGCTCCAGGTTTAAAACATGTGCCGGGGGATGACTGCGGAAAAACGATCTGCCACTTGTCATCAGGCCTCAGTTTCCAATTGTCGTTGAGATTAAAATCAGCCGCGGCAGACGTGAAGCGATAAGCAGCTTGCATTGCCGAAAGCAACGGGTCTCCCGTGACACTCCATCCAGAGCGGGGAAGAAGATTCCCCCATGACCCCATGCAGAGCTTTGAGGATATTTCCTGAGGCCCCATGGTGAGGGGGGCAAGTGCATCGGACGTGGGCCGCAGGGTCTTCAGGCTCGCCTCTGTGTAGCCCACAGGCCGCGCGCAAACCTCACCCGGCATGACTTGAAAGGCCTTGCCCAACCCGATGTCGGAAACGGCTCCTTTGACTGCCTCAATGCCTCCCGTAAGAGCTGCGCCCTGAGGACTGTTGCAGAGCGCAGAACCAATCGGCGACCACGCAAACGCGTAGGGTGCATCAACCAAATTGTCGTTCCATTGTCTGGGAATAAACTCAGAAAGAGCTGCAAAACAGGTGGGAACCTCGGTTCCCGTGATTCCGGGTAGGGGAGTAAAACTTCCCATCAAATTCGCGTATGGCATCACCAGAATGCGTGCATGCCAAAACATCGTGTTGCTGACAGCTTCCGGCTGCGCGCGTGAATACGTTTGCACTGGCGCAACAACCGATGCCTTCCAATATTTATTTGCAAGCTCCAAATGCGTCTTGAGCAGTCGACCATCTGCTGCAACCGTAAAGACACTCTCACCCGGCGAGGTCGTCACCTCAATAAAGAACTCAGGCAGCCACATTTGCAGGTGATCGCCGGGGTAGGTCACACACAGCGGACAAATTCCCTTTACTTTTGTGCAACCCGAACGACCGCGAACAACTGACCAACTGGCACAGCCTGCAAAGGGCGTCCCACCAGCAAAACTCTGAACTGCAAAAGCCGGAGACGAAAACGTGCATGCATTGAAGGGTGCTGTCGCAAATCCCAAAGCGGAGTTCGAACTCGCAACGAGAAGAATCGCGACTGCGGAAAAAAGGCATGGCAATGCCAAGTCGCTTAAAAAGCGCTTCATTTTAATCTCCAAAACTGTGAGCTTGTGTCGGGCCTTTAGTCGTTAACCATTGGTCACTATGCTAAGAATCGAGACCGGCTCTCCAAACTTGGACGTCGATCTTTCAAACTCATCGAGCAATGCTTTGAATTTTTCGTTGAACTTCTGTTTATCCTCTGGGGTCAGCCATGCTTTTTTAATCTCGACTTTGAGTTGCCCAGTTCCTTCGTGACTACGAACAAGAGACTGAACATATCCAAGCAAGTGCTCAGGTCGAGTCAGCATCTCCTCAGTCGAAGGGACACCTCGCTCACGCGTCGTGCTCAACGCTTCTCTGGTACATGGCAATCCAGACCGAGCAATCGACGTGCAAAAATCCTTCAGAATGCGATTTTCAAATTCAAACTTTCGAAAGGGATGACGAATATTCGAGAATCGGCGGCGTTCACTGAGCCACTCGAAAACATCAGTGGCGTAGGGGTGAGCCTCAATGAATCTTAAATCAACCATAGTCAACTCTCCTTTCCGTTGTTGATGAGCGCATCAGCAATCAGAAAAACTGACGCATCGAAATGCACACATGAGACTTGATGTAGGAAATAGAAGCCTATATGGTCAATACATGAGCGTATCGGCTTAACCGACACTCAACCTTCATGTGTCACTTTTTCCGACATTCGGAGGATCCGTGCGAGACCAAAAATTATCAGATGAAACAAAAGAGGCGATTCAAAACAAGCTTCATCATTACCTCGTTCGTTATCGCTCAAGTGCAAATAAAACCCAAAGCCAACTCGCATCAGAAATGGGTTACTCGCTCAGCGCATTCAGAGCCTTTGAGCGCCAATTTAGCGAAGACAACCGCGTCATCACTGCAATAGAAACCTTGAAGCAATTTGCAGATTTGGAAAATCTGGACGTAGCCGAGTTCACGAATTACTTGCTCTCAGGGGCAAAGCAAAACCAAGCCAACAACAAGTCCTTGAGACGCTGGGAGACCGAACTTTTGGACGCCCTGCGACACACCGACCAGAGCCTCCGCAGAGCCTGGTCTGAAACAATCATGAAATATCCAAGAAAAGACCTGAATATGCTCTTAGAAGCACAAACTCAGATTGCCCAAATCAAAGAGAAAATTGTCTTGTCGTCTTTGTCTATCCTTTTGAAGTGGCAGGCAAAACAGAATCCATAAGCCAATCAATATCGGGTGGGCTTTTCGTAGGGTTACTCAGCACCAACGCAAACTCGTGGGCAATTTCAGGTGGGGGTTTATTCACCGAATAAAGAACTATCGGGCCCTTAAACTGTTTGCGGATCTCAGGAATAAAATCAAAAAGATATTTCGACGTTTGCAAGACTGGATCGGTCAACTCCCAATCTGCAACGAGAATATCGACCATGGACAGTTTTGCGAAACATTCCTCAAAGGTTCCAAACCATAAGGTCACAGATGGCCTGTGAGTCGCTTGGCTGGCGATTTCCCACGGAAAATAGAGGTATTCCATGTCCTCCAAAATGCCCAAGACCACTCTCTTTGCCAATGAAAAACCCTCCCAAAAGCAGTGTCGATTTTTCCAACACTCAAAAAATAACTGCCAGAAAAAATGACTTTTCAGGCATCAAGACGAGTGTTCACGATTGAAATTGGTAGACCTCATCAACCAATTTCAGACACCCAAACTCTGTTTCATGAACGCCTCGAAAGAAAACGGCTTGGGCAAAAACGCGGTCGCGCCCGAGCTTATTGCACGCGAAACACTCGCAGTATCTGTTCTGTTTGAACAAACAAAAATACGAGACTTGTCACCGCGCAGCATTTTAATCCGCTTCACAACGTCGAACCCATCCACATCAGCAACACCAAGGTCGATATCGACAACAAAAACGTGTGCCCAGATGATCGTTTTATCCTCTAGCAATAATGGATTCTCGCATTCAGCGATCTGGAACAGACCCATGCCACCGTAAACACCCAACCTGCGCTTAACGTGTTCCCGATCAGCGGATTCATCATCGATGACGAGCAAACGAATTGATGACTCCGACAAAACGGCCGACTTATTGATTTCATCAGATGAAGCTATCTGCGGCTGTATTTCATTCACTGGACCTAGACCAGCTTTCATCTGACTGCCAAATTCATTCAAATCACCAGACCATTTCAGAACGGCTACATCATTTTCAGGTGAAGCATTCACATCAAACTCAAACTCGACCTGATTCGCCTCAGGTGAATTGATGACCGAAATTTTGCCTCCATGAGCCTCAACGATATGTTTTGCAATTGCCAAACCAAGTCCTGTTCCGCGCGTTTTTCCCTCGGTAAAGCGATACTGGAAAAGCTTCTGAAGCGAAGCCGCTGGAACGTGACTTCCAGAATTACCAATCACAATGTAAACGCGAGAATCTACCTCACGGCTGCGAACCCACAAGCGTCCGTTAAAGCGCGTCGCCTGACAAGCGTTGACGATGATATTCGATAAAACACGCTGCAAGCGAAATTCATCGCACAGTATTTTATGTTGGTGGCGATACTCAATTTCGACAGGGAAGCTCTGACCATTGAAAAAATCAGAAGCCTCTCCCAATGATTCACGAACAACAGCATCCAGTGAACAGGGTCGCATTTCCAACTTCAATGTTGAGCTATAGTCGGAAATTTCCTGCATCAACACTTCCGCTTTTCGTGTCGCCCGCGTGACTTGCGAAACCACACGCGGATACTCGCGTTGAAACTCTGAAAACGACTTCGCGTTGCCCAGCGCGCTCAGACTTCCCTTCAGAACTGCAAAGGGTTTGACCACATCGTGAAAAACCATCGAAATTGTTCTTACTACGGCCTCATTTTGAGCGGCACGTCTGGCGGCTATCAATGCCGTTTTCAGACTTTGAATTTCACGAAGATCATTCGCCGTCTCTGGCGGAAAATCAGCTTGTTCGACCATTGATGTATGAAAAGCACGAATCGGGCCAATGATCTGTTTCCAGATTGAACGGAAGGCAGCGAAGAGAAGGCAGTAAATAAAGACTATCAAGACGCCCAGCAAAGCAAATCCCACTCGGTACAACGGACCTGTCAGATAGATGGGAGACATTTGATAAACAAGATGAGCTTGGTTGGTGATAAGTCGAGAGACTGTCACGTCAGTCACGCCCCAGCAAACACTCCAGTCACCATAAGTATTTAACTGAACGGGACAAGCGTTTACAAAGTTATCGTCGATGCGAACGCCAGAACCACCCACGGCCTGACTCATTCTCTCCTTGATGAACGAGAGCGCATCCTGCTCATTGAAGCGATAGGCATCTATGAGCATCGGAAATGATTGATTCAAAGTCTGGTTCACTTCAACGATCCGAGCATTCGTGGAAAGCTTTGTATCGAATGCCATAATGATTGCAGAAATGCAGATAAAAACGCCAATGCCAGCGATGACGGCGTAAAAGAAGAGTGCCCTGATCAGATCAGAGATTGACTTTCCAGAACGCGCCATCAAAAGAGAACTCCTTCATTTCAAATCTATCGTTTTTCCATTCCAGCACGTAGGAGACTGGCAGGAATTTACCATTCTGAATCACCGTAGGGCCGCTCGCACCAAGCCATTCCCGATTTTGCAGCATCTTCTCAGCAAAGTCTTTTTTATTGTGGACTGATGGATATTTACCAACACTCAAAGCAAACATCAGCGAATCATAAATGGCATAACAGAACTCAAAAGGCTCTTTCTTGAACATCCGGACGTGTATATCCCGAAATCGTCTTGACGCATCGACTGATCCTCTTAATAGCTTTGCTGGTCGATTGTCACCGCTGAAGGCTTTCTCGGGCATCTGATACAACGGAAAGAAGTCCGTTATCACCGAGATTCGTCCCTTGAATCCCTTGAGCACCTTTTCGAGGAACTGGGCAGCATACCCCCACTGGGATGTGGCGATATAATGAGAGCCTTGTTTGCTTCTCACTTGAGTCGACTTCAAGACTGTATCGACAGAGGCATGACCGTAACTTGTCAGCACGGCCGTTTCATTCAAATCACTGAATGCTTTTCCTGCCGGAAATTCAAATTGTGCAAACGAACGAACATCCGAAACCACAATTTTCTTAGAAGAAGAAATCTGTTTTGCATAGAGTTGATCGTAAACGCTATCACCGGCAGTCACAAGAGAAACACCTTTTGCTTTGCCCTGCGACGGCAACACATGACTCATGCTTTGAACAACGCTGTTCATTGATATGCCCATGGAGCGCGAATACTGCCCTTCAAACAGCTCATCAAATGAAGCTGCAGGCGCAATAAATGCGACTTTATTTTCTTCCGCAAATCGAGTTGCGATACCGGCGTCTCCAGTGAAGGCAAGACCAACAATTGCAACAACATCCTCAGACAACGCTTTCTTTAAGGCTCCGCTTACATCGCCAGAGGTCTCTAATCGAACATCAAGTTCGACGTCAGGCGCGCCCTTCTTATGAGCATCTCGAAAATCAGCCTGTGCGATTTTGATCGCGTTTTCGTACATTTCTTTGATTTGAACTGACAGATAGGGATTTCCGGTCTTGAGGTTCTCAACAACCAGAATCTTCTTTGTTGCAGCAAACGAGAGTCCAGATTGCAAACCCAAACTAACGCATAAAATCCAAGAGAGTTTGCACATACTTTTCCCTCTCGCGATCGCGAAAAAAATGATCCGATTCAAACTCAACGACCCTGCAGTTCTTGAGATCCCGACGATACACATCGAGGTCGGCTGCGGTTATGGGAGATGGTGCCGGAGCCGCGCCATTTGCCTTCATGATGAGTACTGGAAAATCGAGAGCCTTTAGGACACTCGAAAGGTCTTTGTCTTCGGAGTCCCGCTCAATGGCCTCCATATCCTGCAACGTGATGCTCTCAAGCGTAGGCCTGCCGCCGGCAGTCAGAGTTGAAAACCAAGCTGCCCAACCTGGTGAGAGCTTGGAATAACGGGCAGGGTAGTCGCCGACAATCAGGCCAGCAGGCTTTGGGCAGTCGTCTGAACCCAACGCACCTATAACAAAGGCTGTTGAAACCGAGTACGAGTGAAGGAAATACCCCGGTGTGCCGAATCGCCGCAAAAACATCCGGACATCCGATACGTGGGCATCAAAGGTAAATTTTGAATCAGGCGCTCTGCTCTTGCCCCGACCGCGCAGTGACATGGCACAGCTCTCGACGCCATCCAAGCCTTCTAAAAGCTCGACACTCTGGTCGGCAGTCCCTGACATCCCTGGGATGTAAATAAGCCGTTTAGAGGGCAGGGTTGATGCTCGATTTGGATGAACAATGACTGAATGAATGTGTCCAAGTTCTTCTTCGTATGCCTTCAATGTTCCTCCGTTGCAGTGTTCCGATAAGTTGTGTCTGGATGCATATTTAAATCAGTATTACGGTCAGTCCTTATTACGCAATGTCCAGATTGTAATATTGCCTCCTACCACGTCAACGAAGTGCGCATTATCGATCAAAAATTTCCAAATTCCGAATATAAACCGCCGTCGTCGAAATATCTTTATGGTTCAACAACCGCTGGATGTGAACAATCGGCACTCCTTTTTCGTGTAGGGATGTTGCCACCGTAGCTCGAAGCACATGCGGAGTAACGTCTTTCTCGATTCCTGCAAGTTTGCACAGGCGAATGAGCTCGCGTCCGATTTTTTTTTCCGCAGACTCTTTCGTGTTTTTGAATAAGAAGACATTCTCGGTGTCTGACTGAATCCCAACGAAACGCGCAAATTCGATCACTGATTCCGCCAGTGCACGCGGCACGGAAACAATGTGATCTTCGGCACCCTTGGTTCTAAAATGAAGTCGGCCCTGATCACCGCGTATTTCCACATCACGCAAGCGAAGCGCAAGCAACTCAGAAATTCTGCAGCCTGTTCCCATCATCACATTGAAGACAACTTCGTTGAATCGTGCCGCTCGAATGGATGCGAGGAGTTTTCCTTGTTCTGCCGCAATGCGCTCAGCAGAGAGCAGTTCTTTGAGTTTGAACACCTCATCGTCAGATAAAACTTCGCTCTTAGGCTGTTTAGGCGGCCGTTTCACTTTTGCAAGTGGATTTCGTGGGAGTTCGTTTTGACCAGCACAGTATTCAAAGAATGCACTCACACTCGCAATCTTACGCGCCACGGTCGACGGTGCTATCTCACGATTTTCCAGACGCCCCTTGAGCCACGCAACGTAAGCCGATGCCCCCATGCCTGTGAGTCCGTCCCACGCAATACGCCCAAACATTTTTTCGACAAAAGCACCAAACTCGCGAAAGTCTGCGCCATAGGCTTTGCGCGTTTCCGCGCCACCGCAAGTGAGTAGCCATGCAACAACCAAATCCTGCAACCTGCGGTCTGTTTCTTTGGGGAGCAGTGCCTCGGCGTTCACGCGGTCGAGTATTTCTGGAACGAGAACCACTCCGTTCATGTTTTAGACCCTTCGGTCCGACGAGCGAGTTCACCGTGTAGATTCTGAATCTGACGCTCCATGTCTGATATTTTTTGCATGTGGACGCGTTCCAAATCGAGCTGCGCTTTTGCCACCCGCGCCTCAAATTCACGCTCCATCGCCTGAATTTCACGACGATGCGCATCGTCTCCACGTCGCACGGCCTCCTTTTCCCGAATAAGGTCTTCCTGCACTCGGGCAAGCGTAAGTTCTTTGTTTTCCCTGTCCACAGCCAAGCTCCGGCATTCGGTTGCAAGGTGATCTCGTTCTTTTTTGAGCGCAGGCAATTCAACAATCTGCCGTCTCAGCTCCTCGAGCTGAGCCCGCGCCTCCGAAAGAGAAGCGGTTAATGCACGCGCTGTATCGGTTGCTTCCCGGCCATGACGTTCTGCGGCTTCTCGGGCTGCCCGCTCCTCTTGAATGCTCCGGTCCATGACGACGGTCTTTTCAACGAGAGCCTTGCGCTCCTGCTCCCACGAAACTCGTTCTTCTTTGAAACGTGACTCAGACCTTTCGACCGCGACACGCAGCGAGTCGGACTCTTCGCGATACAGATTTCCCTTCCCCTCGGCCTCCTCAAACGCTCGAACCATCTCTCGTTCAAGAGCTGCAAAATGGGGACGAAGGAGCAATTCAACTGCCGACATTTTCCGTTCAGCTCCAGCCTCGGCCCGAGCATAAAGCTCACCCATTTCCTCAAGCAGCTTCGTCATGGGAATGCCCCGAGCATCTGCCCATTCTCGGAGACGGTTTTTGAAGTCAGATGATGTCCGGAGGCTGATAACTTCAGTGTCGCGAGATTGCATCATTTAAGTTTGACCTCTTTATCTTCACTCTCTTCGTTTGGATTGAGAAACAATTCCACCAACAATTCCTTTTCAATTTGTTCAACACTTGGTAAACAATTTTGAAGCTCTGAAGGTAAGACTTTGCCGTGTTCAGTTTTCCATTCAGCAATTCCCATGGGCTGATTTTGAGTTCGCAAACAATATTCTGCAATTAATTGATTCTTTTCACGAACGAGTAAAAGTCCAATCGACGGTCGGTCACTCGGGTGACGCATCACATCATCGACAACACTCAAATAAAATCCAAGTTGACTCACGTGACTTGGTTCAAGATGACCAATTTTTAGCTCAACAACAACAAAACATCGAAGTTTTAAATGATAAAAGAGGAGATCAAGTCTAAAATCTTGATTGCCAAATTCGAGTAAAACTTGTCTTCCAACAAATGCAAATCCGGCTCCAAGCTCCAACAGAAATTTTTGGATATGGTCAATAAGAGCATTTTCTAATTCAAACTCACGACGGATGTCGGTCGTTCCAAGAAAATCGAAAATATAGGGATCTTTAAAAACTTGCGTCGCCAAATCAGACTCACCGGGAGGAAGAGTTAGTTCGAAATTATGGGATAGTTGTCCCTTCCTGAGATGGAGTGCAGATTCGATTTGAACAACAAGAACTGTTTGAGACCAACCCTCTTGCAAAGTCATTTCAGCGTACCAGGTGCGAACAGCAGGATCAGAAATTTTGTCCAGAAGAGCTAAGTTCGATCGCCAGGGAATTTGTGCAACGACCCGTTGCACAAACTGAGAGTCTGGCCATGCAAGGGCAAAGGCCCTCATATACTTGAGATTTCGCGGAGAAAATCCTCTCATATCAGGAAACGCACGCGAGAGGTCAGCAGCCAACCGATCGATCACCTTGGCTCCCCATCCCAAAGCCTCCTGCTGCTCCGCAATCGCCGAGCCAATTCGCCAGTACAGCAAAACCATAGCAGCATTCGCACTCAATTGAGCCTTAAGCCGGGATGTCTGAATATCAGCACGAAGTCTCTTTAGAACATTCTGATAGTTCTCCGGCAAATTTCGCATAATTGCATTCGAGTCACTGTGAGCTTGCAAAGTTCTCATCCCGCGAGATGATTTCTTCGTTTTGAAATTTTCATTTTTGTTCAATGTCTTTCCTCGTTCCAAATGATCGACCCATCAGCACAGCAGATCTGGCATCACAAATCAAAAATCCCAGCGACGCTCATCTCTTCCAGCGCGCCCGCATTCGCCTGTGCCAGGGAGCGATCCATTGCTTTCACCCTGTCTTGATTTTCAAAAAACCACGCCTCACCGTCGGGAAAGACACGCGCCGGAATAAGTCGGATTTCATCTCCCTCAGTCACAACTTTAAAGAGGCGTCCGCCGAGTCCTTTTCCGAGGCTGAGTCGCCCAGAGGCATCTAAACGAACTTCACTTGGAAGCTTGGCAGTACGGTTCTTCTTCATTGGAAATTTCTTTGCCATAATGTTTCCGCTGCCTCTCGACTGTTACAGTTGTCAGGTCGTTTTGCTTTCACCCTTTGTCGTTCTCAAAATCAATTTTCACCGTCAGCCCGTTCTTGGATGCCACACTAGCCAACGTTGCGAGCGTAATATTGCCACTGCCCTTGATGATCTTGGTTGCCATCGAAAGGCTGAGTTCATTTTGCTTTGCAAATGCTCTGAAACTCAGATTCTTCTTTTGCATCAGCTCAACGACCATCTTGGAAACATCCTCCAACATGGCCGACAAAACCTTCGCTTCAGCTTCTGCCTCCGCATCCGCCGCCTGAATTTCTTCAGGGCTTAAATACTTGTCAAAAGCATTATCCACTTTAACAAGTTCGATATTTTTTCCTTTCACAACTTCACCTCGCCACTCTTCAGTTTATTGCGTCGTGTGCGTGCTTTCTTGATGTCGGCCTGTTGAGATGACTTGTCCCCACCCAGCAGCAATACCGCGACCGTGTGTCCATGAAAGCAGTAGTAAAGACGGAGACCACGCGCTCTATCCCTCAGCTCGAAAAGCCCTTCCCCAAGGTGTTTGGACACCGGCATACCCAAGTCGTAGCCCATGATTTCGAGCAGGCGGATAAGCTTTCGGACCTTCTGCATGTCGTTTTTGTCCTTGAGGGTCTCCAAAAACTGCTCCAGTGCGTCCTTTTTTCCCTCCTCCTTGTAGGCCAGTACTTGCACGCAACATCTCCTCATCGGCGCAATATGTATCTTTATTAAGTAACGTACCTTAAAAAAGATACAAGGTCAGATTCCCAACCTGTCCTCCCCATCCCCAGAATTGGCCAGGGTCTCGGAGGATAATCTCTAGACCTGCTTGCCTCGCTCAAAGCCCAAGAGAGAAAGAATGAGTACTACAGTAAACTATACACTACTTCTAGTTTACCAGTAAACACTGGAGTGATGTAATACCTTTACGAAACACACTTTCGGATAACGTCCATTATCCGAAACTTTGACCGTTCCGGACCCTGAAAAAAGGGCAGGGAGAAGAACTTTTGTTGCTCCGTCTGGCATTTTATCCAATAAACCTGAAATGTTGACCTAATCCGAAAGACCCAAAGGACAACGATGTTGTCACCAACCAGAATTAGTTTCATAATCTCGTATTGTAAATTTCATATAGGTGAAATATAAAGTATGATAAAACGAAATAAGGAACAAATCTGTTTATGAAAACTCTCGTGCAGGAGAGCTTGGCATTCATCGAGGAGGCCTTCGGAAAAGGAAGTGTTGCCCTCGAAGGAAGCTGTCCACTGCCTGCTGGACTCTCCCTTCAAACGACATCATCGGTGGAAGCTTTGGTCTTCCGATTCCTCGGCACTCCAGGGACTCTGATAGTCGTTTCTGGCCCACCAAAGACACAACACGTTCTGGCCCTCGCCGCTGAACTCAAGAGCCTTCCCGCACCTCGTGTGTTCGCCATAAAGGAAGCAGACAAAGAACTCGCAGGTCTGCTCGTCGCCAACGACGTCGCCCACATCATTCCGGGGCGGAAACTCTTCATTCCCGAGCTCGGCCTCCTTTTTAAGAACGCACCTGCGCGGCAGGAACGATGGCGAGCCCAAAACGCGACTCGCCTATCAGCAACAGGACGGCAGGCCATTACCTGCGCCCTTCTCGTCACAGACACCCAATGGCAGCAACCTTGGAAACCAATGGAGCTCAGGGTGCTCCTTCAAAAGCTGCTCCCTCAAGCAGGGCTTTCTGCTGCAAGTCACACGCGACTGTTAGCTGAGCTTGTTGACCTCGGCTTTGGAGAGTCAACAAGTGGCGGCCCGCACAAACGCTTCACCTTTTTCGAACGGGATGAACTCTGGAGACGACTGCTTCAAGTACAAACCGAGACTATACTGCGGAAAGTTCGACTCAATGAACTGCCTCAAAACCCTGTCTATGCGGGCAATCAAGCACTTTCGCGACTTTCTCGATTGCGCCTGACAGAAGATGAGCCGATCGAGATCGCACTGTCACAAAAGGAATTCGATTCTCTCCCTCATGTTGACGGCCGCACAATCCCATCCCGATTTTATGCGCAGATTTGGAGAAATCAGCCCGCGTTAACGACATGGAAAAATGGAGAGCAATGTGTCAACATTGTCGACCTTGCTCTCACAAAAAGAAACACAAATGATCCACGTGAGCGCGAAGTTCTGTATGAACTTCTTCAAGCAGAGAATCTTTCTCCTGAACCGCTGGTGGAAACACTATGACAAACATTCCGCCCAACGCCTGGAAGCTCTTTGCAACATTAACGTATTTCAGGAAGATTGCCTGATGAGTCGATACAAACATCCATTTGATCTCGCCAAAGAACTTTCAGTGCATGGCACTCGAACCGGCGTCCGGCCATTGATATCCGAGAGGACTCAACGCAAATACCGATGGCTTGCATCAATACCCCAAGAAATCCAGAGCGTCATTCGACAGTACGAAGACATTTTCACAACGCGAATCCTTCTGAATATCTTCGCCTCAAGACAGGCACATTTTGAAAAGGAAAACTGGAAATACCTCAGAGCCGAAGTGGCTCGGTATCTTCAAAAAGGAAAACCTCATCGCCCGCGAAAAGCTCTGAACTATCCCAAAGGAAGAGCCGGCGGATCTATTCAACAACAGCGCAAGCGTCAGACTGAATTTAAAGAAGAACCCAAGCATGCTCCTGC
>CAYWSV010000008.1:0-36921 GCA_964460155.1 uncultured Oligoflexia bacterium
CACCGGAGTTGGCACCGGAGTTGGCACCGGAGTTGGCACCGGAGTTGGCACCGGGGTTGGCACCGGAGTTGGCTCAGGCGTTGGCTCTGGCGTTGGCTCAGGCGTTGGTACCGGAGTTGGCTCGGGTGTTGGTGCTGAAGTTGCCTTCGGGGGTGGATTTTGAGGGGATTTTGCTTCTGGTATCGGGGTTTTCTTCGATTGATTTTCAGGTACAGCTGTCTTCTGTGCCCTGTCCGGCGCGTTGCGCCTTGGATGATGGTAGGGTGCAACAAGTTCACCGTTTTTGAGTGTCCAGCCACCCAACGGCGGGCACTCCTTGAGTGGAATCATGACCCGTGTTCCCGGTGGAATGTCTTTTCCGCGATACTTTTTGAGGTTCGGATTTATCGCCCAAGTTTTTTCAATCCAGCCGCGTTTTCCGTACACAGGTTCAGAGCCTAGAAACCAAAGAACCTCGGAGAGCGTGTCTCCTTCCCGAAAAACAAAAGGAGCTTTGGATGGACATCGCGGCGCTGCAGTGACCTCGTGTTTGAAAATGGAAACCGAGACGAAGCCCGTCAGAAAGATGAGAAAAAGAGAAAGACGTTGACGGTTCATCTTGTATCGCATTTGCAGCCCACATAAAATTTGAACATGCGGTTTGTTTTCAATCATTGTTATCAGAAGTCTAACACAGACACGTCCACACTTAGAAATTTCGGACGTTGGCTGGATTTTTTTGCTTATTTCTTCGCGCTGCACGTCATTCTTTTGATTCCCCTCTCGGGCAAGGCCTCGGCGAGCGAAGAGCCCTCTGCCAGCGGAGAGCTGCTGTTTTCCTCCATCCGATTGATCATTGAATTTGACCCCGAGTTGCTAAGTTTGCAGGGTTTAGTTCAGAAGGAGCAACTCGAAACAGCTTGTAAGGTGTGGCGTGAAGCTTGGATGCGGGAACAGGGCCCATGGGGCTTTGGCATGGCAGCAGACGTGGTCTGTCACTTCAAACCTTCGGCCGACGATGCGAGTAGCGTAAAAACGACTCAAACATATGCTCAATGGATCTTGCGGTTAAATAAAATCAATTTGGATCAATCTCCCGCAATTGAGGCAACGGTCTGTCGAACGAGAAAGGGAATTCAAGATTCCTCTTCAAGCAGCGCAAACTCCGTGGCATCTGCTGGATCTGATGAAAGATGCGAAGCGCGAAAAATAATTCCATGGTCTGATTTTTCAATTCGCTTGATGAGGCATCGAGCATTCGTTCGACTTTTAACAGCATCAATTTGGGATCAGTTACCTTTTATGAGTGTTGTTGGAAGAAATTTAATTCATTTCGACAAGCTTGGAGTTCGCGCTCTTTCCGAGCCTACAACAGCCGAAGTTGCCTTTCCCCCGGCGCCAACGAACCTGAGTCTTGTAGAAATAAACTTCGATCAATCTGCGCAACGATTTATTTTGAGGAATGTTCGCACGAGAGATGCAATCGAACGGGTTTTAAATCAATCCGGAGTCGTGTGGCTCGTGAGCCGCTCGGAGCGTGGAGCCCGCGCTGAAGAGTTTAATCGATATTTAAGGGAAGCTTTTTTTACTCTGACTGCAAAGTTTCAGCTCGACCTCCTTCAGTACGAACGAGAGAGAATCAAGTCCGACGTTGAAAAGCTTAAAGTTGTTTCTTCGGTCAACACCATCTCAAGAGCCGAGTTCCGTGGTGGACTTCCGCTCTTGTCTCTTCAATCCTCTCTGGGTGCGCGCATAGATTTGGGTGTTCGCACAGGAACTGGGCTCGGTGGTGTTTTGGGTGTGTTCTTTACTGATTCTAGGTATTCGTTGGGAACCGAATTGGAGGAAAAGGACAGTATCAACCAGAACGCGACTTCTAAGGTCAGTCTGACTGAATATGGGCTGTCGTTTTTTCCACAGATTACGAGAGGGTTCGCGACTCAATCGCTCTACCGAATCGAAGGCGGATTCGTCCTGACTTCAAGTCAAGGTGAATTCAGCAGTGAAGGCAACCTTCCGCAGCAGAAATTATCGATCGGCGGAAGGGAATTTTCCTTCGGGGTGGGTGTTGGGCTGGATATTCCCCTGACTGCTACGATTGAGACGTCATCTTCGGCTCAATTTGATTTTGGCTGGGCGGCGAAGTCAACGTCCGCACGCGCATCTACTGAGTTGGCTTGGACACCCGGAGCGACCCGTCCGCCAAACTCTGTTGTTCGCTCGTTTCCATTCAAGTTGGGTGTGGGTGTTCACTTCAGCTCTCTGGGAAGACAATTTGTGAATTCAAGTTCGACCCGTGCGGTGCAGACACAAGCAACGCTCAATGGTCTTCATGCAGCCCTTTTTGTTGGGCGGATCTTCTGATGAACCTATGCTTAGGTCAGTTTCAATCGCGAAGGGGTAATTTTTTTGTGGTCTTATCCTGATGAAATGACTGAGTGGATAAGGCGAGATTTTTTTAAGTTTAAATGAGCTCGGCAAATTTTTCTTAAGTTTCGATGCACTCGTTCCGAAGACCCATCAAACATGCCCGCAGAGCGAAGGTCGTATTCGGCGGGTGGACGGAGGACACGTCTATGCGATTTCTTTCGATGACTTTCAGCGGACTTGGTGCACTGAGTCTGTTGTGCGTGCAGGGATGCCAGCCCCGAAAGTTCAACGAAACAACGGCTCAGTCCATGGGTGGTGGTGGGTTCGTTGATGAACTGCTGACCTATCATCGCAACGCGATGTCACCTGATCTTGTGAGCAAGCTCACTGACACGAGTTTCTATGTGTTTAACCGTGGCTGTGCTGCAGGAATGTCCGCTGATGAGGTTGGTCGCCGTCCTCTTGATGGCGCACGTGACCCCAGCTACGCAAATGATCCAAATCCATTTCCTCATCAAGATACGTGTCAGAACTCTTATATCGACCCAGCTCATTACGAGTTCAGAGCGGTTGTTCGCCGCAAATTCGACTCGACCCCTGGTTCAGGATCTCCAGGAACACCTCGCGCCGAGGGGCAGTCTTCAGTTGTGGATGTTTTTCAGATTCCACCTAACAGCCCGCGTTTCCGTAAGCGGTGCTACAACTCGCTTCCCAGTGGTCGCGCCGTCTATCGCGTGTTTTCAAGACAAGGCTCTCCATTCAACGGAACACCCTACTACGAAGTCCGCTCGCACGACGTAACGGTGGGCGTCATCGTTGATATTCAACGCGTCGTGAGTGAAGGATTGGATAGAAGCCCCTCCGATCAACTTGACCTTGAAAGTGGATTTTATCCGAAGGTTCATTTGATGCCAGGACTGTGCGGCGTAGGCGCGTTTTCAGGTGGAGGCAAGGGTGGCAAAACTCCAGCAGGATTGCCCGGAACATTGCCCAATCCGACAACGCAAAATCCTACGACCCAAAATCCAACAGTGCAGAATCCAACTGTACAAAATCCAACCTCACAGAACCCGACTTCGCAGAATCCCGCAGGTGGTGGTGGCATCATTCAGCCGCCGGTCGGACAAAATCCTGCAGGTCAGCAGCCTTCAACACTTCCGTCGCAAAATCCTCAGAACCCAACGCAACAAGGCCCCATTCTTCAGCCTCGGCCTTCGAACGGAGCCACGCAGCAGTAAAGCAAAAGGAAATTGACGAAAAAGTGTGTAAAGGTCTGAGAGAAATCTCAGACCTTTTGCATTTCGAGCATCTTGGTGAGTTTTTTCGCGAACACGCCGGGGTTTCTTACAGGAGAGCCTTCGGCCAAGAGCGCTGTGTCGTACAAGACGTCAACCCATTCCTCGAGGTTTGCATCTGCGCTGTTACTTTGTGCCTTCTTTACAAGAGACAAAATAATTGGATGCGACGGATTCACTTCGAGAATTCTCTTGCTGCCCGAGAATTCTTTGTTCGTTGCTTTCATCAAGCGTTCCATGTGTGCGCTTAGACCATTTTCATCAGCAACGAGGCAGCAGGGGCTGTCGACAAGACGAGTCGAGATTTTCACGTCCTTCAAGGCATCGGCACATTTTCTGCGGAAGACCTCGAGCAACGGCGCTATTTGTTCGGGAGTTGCTTGTTCTTCGGATTCTTTTTTGCTGGGTTCGGTACCCACACCATCTAAATCTAGCTGGCCTTTGGCGACTGACTTTAGAGTTGCTTCTCCGAATTTCGGATAGTCCATGACAAACCATTCATCGATGGGGTCGGTCAGGAACAACACTTCGATGCCGCGCGAGGTGAGCGATTCGAGGTGCGGGCTTGCAGACACAGCCTCAAACGATGGACCGCTCAGGTAATAAATTTCTTTTTGAGCGTCTGCTTTGCGTTCCCAATACTCTTTCAGAGAAACCCATCCGTCGCGCCCTGTCTTTGTCGACTTAAAGCGCACCAACTCTGCGAGAGCTTCATGGTTTTCGTGATCGAAATGGAAGCCTTCTTTAAGCACAGCACCGAACTGTGAATAGAAACCGATATATTTTTCTGAGTCCGATTTTGCCAAATTTTGAAGTGAGGAAAGTATCTTCTTCACAATTTGTTTGCGGATGGCAGGCAGCTTGGTGTTCTGCTGAAGAATTTCTCGCGAAACATTCAGGGGCAATTCGTCTGTTTCAACAACGCCGCTGACAAATCGAAGATATTCGGGGATCAGTTCTTTGCATTTATCGGTGATACTCACGCGACGGACATAAAGATGCAAACCGTGTGAGTCTCGCTGATAGAGGTCGAATGGAACAGCCGAAGGTACGTAGGCGACCGCTTGAAAGGGCATGAGTCCTTCAGCGTTAATGTGTTCCCAAAGCAGAGGTTCTTGCCAATCGTTGCTGATTTGCTTGTAGAGTTCTTTGTAATCTTCAGGCGTGTTGTCTTTTTTGTTGCGTGCCCATACTGGAGTAGATTTATTGAGTCGCTCTTCTTTGTTGTCTTTGTCAGTCCACAGAATTGGATAGGTCACGTAGTCGGAATACTTACGAACGATGCCCTTCAGACGCCATTCTTCAAGAAATTCCTTTTCGTCTTCCTTAATGAGCAACTCGATGCGCGTTCCGCGTTCTTCGCGCTGTCCTTGAGCCAAGGTGTATGTGCCGTTCCCTGCGCTTTCCCAAAGCCACGCTTTGTCGCCAGAGGCCGAGCGTGTCTCAACCGTAATCTTTTCCGCAACCATGAACGCTGCGTAGAAGCCAACTCCGAACTGACCAATGAGTTGTGCGTCTTTTTTGTCTGTTTCGCTCAACTTTTCGAGGAATTTTTTCGTACCCGAATTCGCAATGGTACCCAGATTCGCAATCAGTTCATCGCGGGTCATCCCGATGCCCGTGTCTTCGATAATCAGTTTGCGCTGGTCGCGATCGGTCGAAATTCGAATTCCTGCGTCTTTGTTTGCTGCGAGGAGATTCTGTTTGGTGATTTCCTCAAATCGAACTTTGTCGATGGCATCCGAGGCGTTTGAGATGAGTTCGCGCAGGAAAATTTCCTTGTTTGAATACAAAGAGTGGATCATCAGGTTGAGAAGCTGTTGGGTTTCGGCCTGAAAGGAGTGGATTTCTTGTGACATTTTGTGCCTCCGGACGTTGATTTCGCGCTTAAGTTAAGGCGTCACTGGCAATCGTCAAGAGGTTTGACCGCAAAAACCGGGGCAGGAATTTAAATCTCTGAAATTATCCATAAAAATTGTCCGCGTAATTCGCGAACGGGGTCAGTGCCGGGCAAGCCAAGGATGGGGCCGTCGCTCGGAACGTTGGTCGGCTCAATCCCTACGGTTGAATGCGGCCGGCCATCGCCCCAGCCATTGTGGCACCACCAGACCCCCAACCACGGAAGGCTCGAGTCTTGCAGAACATCAATACGCAGTTTGAGCTTTTGCCGAATAAGTGTGGTCACGAACACCCGATCGGCGGAGGTTTTCATATAAAATTTCGATGCGACCGGAGAGCCGTCTGGGGCGAACTCGCGTGCCGACAAAATCTGTTGTGGGTGCTGTTTTTGAGCAGCAGCCACCAGATCAACGTTTGGAGGTAAAACAGACCATTCGATTCGGTCGCCCGGTTCGGCAGCAAAGAGAGCATGCGAGGCATAGGCCGAGACGAGATTTAAATCTTGTCGTTGGGAGCCGTCGGCGAGGGCAACCGGAGTGGATGAGGGAAATTGAATTTCAAAGCGAAACATTCCCAGCGTGTTTTGCAGGGCTCCAGCAGGCTCAGTAGAAATTGTTCTTTTAAATTGGCTCTCGTTTGTGTTCCAGCCCGTGAAACATTTGTTGTCATTGGCGTAGAAAACCGATGGAGTCCGCGCCCAAAGATCACCATGATCGCGAATGTTCCATAGGCTTGATCCACCAACTGTTGGGAAGCATTCGTCTCCACCCCATGCATCCAAACTTTCAAATCGCGAGCGACCGTCGTCACTCAGCGCACGGTCGCGTTCGTGCTCAAAAGGAAGCACAAGAAGCTCGTAGTTCCGAGCTTTGAGGTGTGTGATTTTGCCGGTTGTCGGCGATACATGAAGTTCTGCACCACGTGAGTTCAGCACCAACTCAGGATGAGCTTGCTTGCCCATAAGGTTTTCCTTCTGAGAGTTAATTGCGGACTGAACTCTGTGCAGCCTGCAGGTCTTTCATGATTTGGGTAAAGATGCCTGAAATTTCGAAGTCTGCTGCCATGTCTTTACGGGCTTGCAGAATTCCTTGTTGGATTTTGACCCCGTCGCGGCAACTTGGACAACCGCTCACGACGACATCTGCAGGTGCAGAGCGGATCTGATCAAATAGATTTTCAGCAATTTGTGTTCCGATTCGCGGGTGTTTGAGACGCGACGTACCCGAAAGGCCGCAGCAATTGTCGTACGCCTCGACGCCAGAATAGTAGAGTTTGAGGAGAGCGAGCTGAGCAGCTGTCGCCTGTTTTGTGTTGTGACATGGAACCTTGAGACCAACGGTTGAGGAAATTTTTTGCGCAGGAACGAGCGCCTGAATGTTTTCTTTTTTTGTCTCGGCCGTCTTCTTGAGAAGTTCCATGGCGATTTCAGCTGTGTCTTGTGTCTCGTAATTGAGGTGCTTGAGGTCAAATGAACTGGGTAGAGATGCCTTCGCTTTCAAAAGTTCCACCTTCTCTGGCTGCTTGAGGAGGTTTTTGAATTCGCGAATCGCTTCGCAGCAGGTTGGACAATTTGAGAACATAACAAATCGGGGCTCCCCGTAGGATCCCTGACTCCTCCATTCCTCAACGAGACGGTAAATGCATTTGGCAATTTCAACCATCGAATTGAAGTGAGCCTGCAGAGCTCGCTCATGAAGCCCCTCAGCCTCATAAGGGAATCCGCAGCACATCTTTTTTTCCAAATCGACCATGCGCGCACCGAGAACATTTTTAAAATAGTCATCTACGGCCGTTGTTGCCTGCGGCACTCCAAACGTATCCATGCAGCCGCGATAGCGAATATAAATGGTGGAAGGAGCTATCGTTTCATGCGCAGCAACCGCAGTTCCCAGATCGGGTTTGATCAGGACAAAATTATCCGACGACTTAATCTTGTGTCCTTCGGCTGAAGGCTCGTAATGAGTGACTGAGAGTGTTGGAGGAACTGTATAAGTTTTGATCCAGTCGGGTAAACGCCGCGAACGGCGCAGTAAATTCAGAACAGGCAAACTCACCTGAATGCACATAGCAATTAATTTATAGGTATATGCCTTGAAGAAGTCTTCACCCATCAGTCGATCGTAAAGGAATCCCCAGAGCCTTGAACCCATCGAGGGCAAACGTCCCATGGTGTGATAAGCGCGCATGAGAGGATGAATCTCGATGTTCACGGGACACGATTTATCGCAGCGCCTGCAGTAGAAACATTTTTTGAGAAGTTCAGCACTTTCGGCGAGCATTTTGTTTGTTACAGCCATGACTTTGTCGATTTGAGCTGTATTTTTTGTAAAACGAGCCGACGCTCTGAGAACGGCAACTCGCTCCATAAACATGAGAATGTTTCGCTTGCTGGGAAGGGTCGACTTCTTGCTCGCACGTTGACCTTTGCGTTCCAGCTGATGTTCAGCATCGATCACCGGGCACACCTTGCAACTGTTACAGCGGGTGCACTTCTGACCTTCACTGATGGCAAGTCGCTCGGAGGAAAGTGTGGGTTCAAGGGCAGCGGGAGCACCCAATCGCAACGCCTCTTGAATTTGGTTCGAACTGATGTTGAGCAATCGGGCTCTCAACGAACGTGAGAGGCTCGTGCGCAAGAACAGAGTTTCGGGATTGAAGAGGTCGTCGGGGTCGAGAATATCTTTGACCCGGCACATACGTTCAAAATCATCTTTTGGAATGTGATTGACCCAAAGAAATGCAGCCTTTCCTGCAACACCGTGTTCACCTGTGAATCGTGCGCTGCCGTGGGGGTCATTCGAAGGAGCCAGATTTTGAGCTTCGCCAATCACTCGCTCGAGGTAATCCCAAGCCAATGACGATTGCTCTTCGTCATAAAGATCGAATCCACCAATGTTCCAATGAATAATGGCCGTGTGTCGGGGTGTCAGGTGTCCGAATAAGACATCTTGTTTCTGGTCTGCAAGTTTAGCAGGCTTTGTGCGTTCAACGATGCGCAGAACTTCGGGCAGATATTCACTGCGAATCTCCATATCTGTTTTACATTTTGTTCTGAGCTTTTTGGGGAGTTCTTCGCGCGGTCGCTTCATGACTTCGAATTCATGTACACCTTGCTGCAGATCCAAAACATCGGTCTTTTCGATATGACGTAAATGTTCGGTGGGTGTGAGACCCAAATCTGCAAGGGCAATATAGGCTGTGGCTTCGCAGCGCTGCATGCGGGCCTTACATGATGTGTACTCTTGGTCTTCGACGGAGAGAATGATGACAGCTTCGTCGGTGGACTGAAAAACGTTCGGGAAATCTTGAATCAGAAATTTACGAATACTGTGGCCTGTGATGATCTCAAAGTATTCCGGGTGATCTTTTTGTGGAAGAGCTTTGATGGCACGAGTCACACTCGTTGCTGCTTCAATCGATGAAAAATGCCAACGTGCACCCATGAGATAATTGCGCGGCTTCTCTATTTCAAAGGTGACTTCGTAAATGAATCCTGTTGTGCCCTCGGCTCCGATAAATGCTGAAAGAGGCATTTTGGGTGCGTCTGCCATGGTGTCGTGAGCAAGGAAATTTTCTGCCAGCTCTGCACGCTGAGCACGTTGTGCAAGCATGTTTGCTGCAGCTTTCATTCCTGTCAATGGCACGGTGACATTGTCAGGAGAAGGCTCACAGACAGCTTTGAGTTCGCGTTTTGCGAGAGTTTTGAATTCCTTTTCAAACTGCGCCGTGTCGCGGATGCTGAAAAATTTGCGAGCCATGAGAAACGGCTCACTCTCAATATCACGCGTTTCTTTTTCGTCTGGGGCAAAACAGACCGCAGCTCCGCGCGAGGTTACAGCGCGTCCGTGAATGATGACCTCATAGGCCTTTCGACCACCATTACTTCCTGTCGCGGCGATACCGCCTGTTGCAGCGCGTGGCGTGTTTGGGTCACAGCGCAAGACAAATCCACGCTTGGCCAAATATGCAACCAAATCTTTAAATGGAACTCCTGCGCCAACGGTCACTTCGAAATTGCCATTGCATCTGCGGCTTGGGCGGATGTCCGAGATGTGTTCGATTCCGCGCAAACTGACTGTCACCGCTGGTGCCATGGGAGTTACGCCCATGTTGTAACCACCGCCTTCGCCATATGGAATCATCGGTATCTTGTGCGTGTAAAAGAGTTTTACCAGCTTTTGTAGGGCGTCTGCTGAATAAACGTGAATCACAGCTTCTGTCACAAGAGCACGGTGTTCCATGCTGTCTGCAGAAAAAGCCTCGCGATCGAGCCAGAGTGCTGAAAAATTTCCTGAACCAACAATGTCTTCAATGCGACCTTTGAGCTCAGCAAGCTTCTTGCGCAGCATGAAGGTTTTGGAAATTCGGGTCACGATAAATTTAATGATGTCTGGTGCTACGTTTCTTTGCAGCTGAGGAAGAACGTGTGTGTAGAAGTCCGTCTCGGTCAACAGGTTTGGAATGAATGTATGTGAACCGGAAGTGTCGCCTCCGGTCTTCGCAAAAAGCCGCTGAGAAACATCGGCCGGCAGAGGGGGCATCAGCCCTGCAACGTCCAGCCACTGATCTAATCCGTCCATTCATAACCCCAATCGTGCGAGCGTCATCGTCGAGATACGATGCACTCAATAGTCCTGTGTCTGCAAGCGTGTTTCTGTGAAGTGAAGCAGACTGCCCAGAACCCTCTTGCGGACCGTTTGCAGCTGATTCGACTTGTAGTGTTCGTGCGATGCCGGACCAAACTGTGAAACCTGAAAGCTGCTGCGGTCAAAGATTTGAATTTCCAGAGGAAAAAACCGCGCATTCTCTTCGGGAATGAGTCCCATCAAAAGCGGGTCGTCTTCGGGTTCGAGGCCGCGGGCGTGTCTGAGCTGTCCGGCGAGGGAGCTGAGAACCAAAAAAGCGGGATTCGGAGTTCGAACGAGGTGTCTCACAGTCAATTGTATCGATTTGTATCTGCTACTTGAATGAACATTCTGCTTGTGGCCATCGGGGTGTTGGTCGATCGGATACGACCAATTGACTCGCTCGCACATCTCAAGAAACTCAGACGGTGTCGCAGTTCCGGTTTGAAGGAGATCGTAGGCTACATTGAGTTGACGCTGTGCCCCTGCCAGATTGAGCAGAGAATTTCGGGTCCGCAAACTCAGAACCTGATGAGGAATAATAATGTCCGTTTCAATCAGAATTCTGAGGAGACGGGCAATGTCCTGCGGCTCGGTTACAACAAAACGGACTCCGAGATAATCGAAAACCTCTTCGGCCATAGCCTCGGGCTTGTGCAGCAGCTTAAGTAAGACACTGTGCCTCGTTTTGGCTTCTTTCCACTCGATGTGTTCAACATTCAGTTCAATATTGTTCGACCGCGCCTGCCATCCCGACTTGGGACTGTGGGTGACGATTGAACGGATTCGTCCAAAAATTTGTTCCCGAGCAGCATCGAGTTCTCGAAGTTTACCGTTGAAATCAAGATGTGAAATCGCGTTCATCACCTTAAGAATAGAACATGACCATAACCGTAGATAACGTCGGCGAGGCATTCTTTGGCTCGCATAAACCATGAGTCGGCGCGGATCATCCAGCTGCAGAAGGTCTTTGGGAACGGGGAATTTTTCGCGTTCATCCGCAGAGAGAAGAATGTGTCGAATGAAAAAAATCGCTTCGCCGAAAAATTGCTCGACTTGTTTGCGGTGCTCAAAGCGACCCAAATCGAATCCACAATGCCTGAGAAACTCGCTTGCTCGATCGCGGTGGGGAACGTTGAGACTCCTGTGTGATAGAATGTTTTGTTGGCCAAGAACTACGGCAAGCTCCTGCCATGGCATGGCCCAAACATTCTCAGCAGCACGTTTATTGCTTAAGATGTCGGCATGTGTTTCTGGATTTACGGATGCGTCAACGTATTCCAATGTGCCCCCGTGTTTTCAATCTTCATTCATCGGATACTGATAATACTCAGTCCGACGGAGGAGTCACCCACGGGCATCAGGATGAGGGTGAGTTCGACGCGCATAATCGATTCAGAGGAAAACCGATGTTTAACCTGAGAAGTCTTTTGCGTGGGTGCTGCTGGGCAATTGTCGCGTGTTCGGCGTTGCCATCCTTTGTTTATCCCTCATCCGTTCCTGTCGGGGCAAAGACGACACCGAATCCCGAGCCTTTCACACGTCGCATAACACTTCCTCCACTTAAACTACTGCGCGCCGGTCAACAGCGAGCTGAATCGTTTGAGCCGAGGTCTTGGAGATTTTCACACGTTTGTGTTTTGGGACCATGGCATAAGGGCTACCAGTCCGTGCATGACTATTTTCAGAAGCACACGGAATATTTTGCTCGCTACAAGATTGCAGCGGTGGGTGCATTTTCTCATGATACACCGGAAAATCTTGCAGTGTGGGCTGACAAAATGAAGCCTCGTTACCTCTTCGGATTAGCACAAACCGAATTTGTAGATAAGTTAAAAAACCCGAAAGTTCCTACGTGTTGGTTGCTGTCCCGAGAAGGGCAAATCCTCCTAAAGATCGAGACTCCAAGTGATCAGGATTTGAGTTCTGTTTACGATAAGTTGAAACTGTGGACTGAATTTTGACGGCCAATTAAGTAACATTGACTCGCGACTTCCAAGCTCCCTAAACTCTTATACGAAATTGCTTCTGAGCACAGGGGGCTTGGTATGGATTTTATTCAGCGCGCGTTTATGGCCGGCGGCTTCATTATGTACGTCATTCTTTTCTTCTTCATTTGCGTTGTTGCATTGGGGATTTGGCGTGCATGGCTGCTTTATTTTGTTTTCGATACTCCCAATGCACGAGGCATGTGGGCTGAAATCTACAAGCAAGTTGCAAACAATCAAATTGAAGGTGCGATTCGCTTGTGTGAGCGTCAACCTGCAAAGCAGATTCTTCCAAGGGTTTGGAAAAAGGGTCTGCAAAGCGCGAGTCGTACTGCAGATGAAACGCAGAATGCAATTGAGTCTGCAACTCTGGAAAGACTTCCGCTTGTGAACCGCTATCTCTCTTATTTTGGTACATTGGCAAACATCACAACACTTCTCGGCCTTCTTGGAACGATTGCAGGTCTCATTTCATCGTTCAGTGCGGTGGCGACTCTGACGGGTGCTGCTAAGCAAACGAAACTCGCTGAGGGTATCTCGCACGCCCTGTATGCAACGGGTTTTGGTCTTGGAACTGCTCTTGTTGCCATGGTTCTGCATGGTGTTCTGACCTTCAAGGCAAACCAGACGACCGAGACGACAGATGAGTTTGCTGCAAAGCTTATTGAGTTGCTTCAGATGCGTCGTACGAACTTGGCTTCCAAGTCAACTGGCGAATAAAGACTGAGGATAAATAATGAGCGGCTTTAGATTTAAAAAGCGCAAACAGGTTGCTACAGCGTTTGAAATTAACGTAACGCCGATGCTTGATTTGTTCTCAGTGCTCATTATTTTTCTTTTGGCAACATCCGTATTTTCGGCGACAGGTGAATTGCGTATTGAGGTGCCTTTTCTCTCTAGTAGGCCTCCACCAAAGCAGGAAACTCTTGACAATAAACCAGAGCCGACTGTGAGTGTGACTGTCGATGAAAAGACTGTGAAATACCAGCGAGCGACGACGGCGAAGTCAACTGTTTTGGATGAGATAGAAGTTCCCTTGACGGAAGAGGGCTTGGATAAGATTCAGGCTAAAATCTATGACATTCGTAAAGAGAGACCTGGTTTTGATAAGGTAACCGTTTTTACTCAACCAGAAGTCAACTACGAAAAACTGGTGATGGTTCTGGATACGTTGCGTGAGCTGCGTCCGGGACGCACCCCGATTCCTTACCCGCAGGATTATAAATTTCCTCCGGGGATTGATCAGACGAGTTTGGTAACAAAGATCGTCCTTGGTGACGTTCTTTTTTGAGACTGAGGTTTGAATGGCCGGCGTAGATGTAGGTGGTGGTGATTCATTCTCATTGAACCTTTATCCAATGTTGGATGTGTTCAGCATCCTTATTGTGTTTTTGTTGATGAACTTTTCTGTGAGCGGCGAAAGCGCCGAAACGGCCGCCAATCTCGAGTTGCCAGTCTCTTCAATCAAGCTCAGTCTCGACTCCTCGGCAACCGTTGCAATCACCAAGACCGAGATTTTGGTTCAAGGAGGTTTGAGTATTCCTTTGACTGCCAACGGTCAGGATGTTGTCGACTCCTTTAAAAAGGATGGTCAGGGTGCAATACGCAAAGCATTTGATGTGTTCAAGGCGCTCAAGGCGCAGAATGACACGTTAAAGAATCGCCAGAAAAATCTGGGGCTGAGCAATGCAGATGTGTCGACTCTTGTCATGCAATCAGACAAATCGATTCCGTACAGAATTATTAAGAGAGTTCTTCTTTCAGCGCAGCAGGCAGAGTTTATTTCGTGGAAGTTTGCCGCCCAGAAAAAGGACGTAAACTAAAATGACGTTTTTCGGACGCAAGTTTTGTTTCCTTGCGACAACGGTAGCATTGCTGCCTGCTTATGCACGTGCGCAAAATCAAGCTGGTTCACAGTTCAACAACGTCGAAATTCGCGTCATTCGGCCAAAGTATTTCCAAAAGTCAGTGCGCGTTGAAATAGGCGCGTCGGTCGCCGCTGTAATGAACAAGTCCTACACTTATACCTATCTTCCCAGTGCTAAACTCGGGCTTCACCTTGCTGAATGGTTTGAGTTGTTCGGTGAAGGTGCACTTGGGATCACAATCAATAAATCAGACTGTACAGATCTTGGAACGAAATTTTCCATTGAGCCTGTCGTCGATGAGATTCATCAGATGTTCGGTGGCGGCGTAGTGCTCACGCCAATTTACGGAAAATATCAATTGGGCAGCGGCGACGTTATCTATTTTGATTGGTTTCTAATTGGTGGCGGCGGTGCTGCGGGTATGAAACAGCGTGAGCAAGGGTGCAAGCCGCGTGCAGCCGATGAGCCCTTAAAAATTCCGATTGATTACAGTCCTGTTCAGTTTAGCGTTGGCACGGGCCAGCGATATTTCCTGAACAAGAATTCTGCACTGAATTGGTATTTGCGTGACTATTTCATTGGCGGTCTGAAAGGCGGGCTGAATCAGAGTGTGACGCTTTCTTTCGGGGCGAGTTACTATTTTTGATTGGACTTGAAATGATTCACTGGGGACGCAAAAAAAAGAATATCCTTCGCCGCTCTCCGGCAGGACTTTCGTCTGTTCTGGTTTTGCTTTGCGTTCTGACTCCTTTGAGTGCTCATCCTGCTGGTCCGATTGATGCCGGACGCGTTGCTCAAAGGCGAGGCGACCACATTACTGCTGCCAAAATATTTTATCAGGTCGCGACATCATCAACTGGTGAAACAAAACAAGATGCAGAAATGCTTCTGGGGCAGTCTCTAAAGTTTGCCGGTTTTCCTTACGGCGCAGCCTATTTTTTCAGCCGCCTCGTAAGCCTAGGGCCACGGGGAAAACACTTCAGAGGAGCTCTTGATGCTCTGAGTGAGCTGAATTCAAAAGTGCCATTGGGCCGCGCGATAGTTGCTGGGCTTTTTCAGGTCAAAGTCGACCAAATGGAAATTCCTCCGGCGTCCAAAGGTTTTTACCACTACTTCCGCGGTCTCGAGGCATTCGATGCCGGACCCGACAAACCTGCGAATCTCAGGCGTGCAAAGGCCGAATTTGATCGCGTACCCGCAGGGAACGCCTATTTTGCGCCCTCGCAGTTTTATCTGGGCGTGATTTATTCCATTTTGAAGAACTCTGATTCCGCGTTGGATTCATTCAAACGCGCTCAGCGGTCACCAAATGACAACGTGAGACAATTGGCAACAATCAACCTTGCCCGTGTTTATTACGAACGACGGGAGTACAGGGCGTCCTTCGAAAACTACTCCAAAATTCCTCGTGACTCAGACCTTTGGTTGCAGAGCCTTTTCGAGGGTGCATACGGATTCTTCATGATCCAAAAGCACAACAACACGCTCGGAAACCTGCATACCTTGACGTCGCCCTTCTTTGATCGCCGTTTTTATCCTGAAACGTACATTTTGCAGGCAATCACATACCTGCGTCTTTGTCGTGTGGAAGAAGTTGATCGCGCGCTTAAGCAGTTTCAAGAGCGTTATAAGCCAAAATTTTCTGGCCTGAACAACCTCTTAAAAACATATCGCAAACAAAATACCGCATTTTATGATGTCGTGGCTCGTTACAGCAACACGCGTACAATGAAAGAGTTTTCGGAAGCGGTCGACATTGTTGACTCCGTGAGCCGTACCGAGGCGTTCAAAGAAGGCCAATCTGTTGTGCGCAACGTCGAGCGTGAACGGTCACTTCTGAGGAGTCGCGGTTCGAGACTCGAAGCGTTGCAGGAAGTTTTAAAGAATTTTTACTCAGAGCTTCGCAGCAAGACGGCCGAACGCACTGGTCAGCAAGCGTATGAACACGCTCTACAGCTGTTTAGATATCTTCAGGACTTGAGTAACCAAACGCGACTTATCAACCTCGAACGTCAAGCGGTGATTACAGATACTATCCGTGACGAGTATCAGGGCGACGCCGGAGGTGCGGACAAGACTGAATGGGGCGAGGGCATGAGACCTTTGAACCTAAAACAGCAGCTCGAATACTGGCCCTTTGAGGGAGAGTATTGGGAAGATGAGTTGGGTGCCTACGTCTACAACATTGACTCCAAATGTGGGGGCGGTTCGAAGAAGGGCAAAACGAAATGAAGCACGTAGCGCGATTATCTTTGCTCGTACTTGTTGCGCTTTCAGCAGGAGTTGCTCAAGCGGCACCCTCATCGTTGGGAGGTGCCGGGCAAAGCAAGGTGTCCAGTGCACCCCAAGAAGTTCAAGTTAAAGAACGCACCGACAACGAAATTGAAAAGAAGAGAAAACGAGGAAAGTCGGAGCGCGAGAAACTCGAGGCTCGTGGTGGTGGAATCGATCGGAGTGATTTCGAAACCGCGGCGATTGAAAAAAATCTAGGTTCGGCCATTGATCAAGAAATTCGCGCGATGGAGCCTTTGGTTGCCAAGCTCCCGCGAAAGTCAGAGCAGCGTCCGCAGATTATGCGACGTTTGATTGAAAACTTGCATCAACGCGCGACACTCACTTTCTTCAATGAGACTCGCGTCTATGATGAAGCTTGGAAGCGTTGGGACGAGGGCGGCCGCCGTGGGGTAGAGCCGAAGCTGGCCATGAACGCGAGCAAGATGTGGACAAGCAAAGTTATTCAGAGATGTCAGCAGTTCATTACCGAATACCCAGAAGGTCGTGGTATCGACGAAGTGACCTTTCAGCTGGCCTATGCTTTTGACCAACTCAATCAAAACAAAGAAGCCGCTCAATATTACAGTCGGCTCGTTCAAAAATATCCAAACAGTAAGCGTGTTGCCGATGCGCATTTCGCATTGGGCGATTACTATTTTGGAAAATTGGATTTCACAAAGGCTCTCACGTCATTCAGTGACGTTGTTCGCTATACGCGCGCTCCCATTCGGCCATATGCCGAATTCAAGATGGGTTGGTGTTATTATAACCTACAACAATATGAGAAAGCTCTTGATAAATTCAAGACGGTTGTGAACTTGTCCAATGCAGCAGCGGCTTCTGGCAAGGGCAAGATTCGCCTCAAAGACGAGGCGATTCGAGATATGTTGCTGTCTTATGTTGAGCTCAAGCAAATCAATCAGGCAATGGATTATTTGTCCAGAAACGCCTCGCCCAAGAGTATGAGCGACCTTTTCAATCGTCTCTCGACTCATCTTCAGGAGAAGGGCGAGTATGATGAAAGCGTGCGCGTTCTCAAAACGTATATCACAAGTAAACCAAACGATTTAAAATCGGCTGAGCTACAAATTCAGATTGTCGATACTGCCAACCTGAAGAACGACAAGACACTTCTCTGGAAAGAAGTGGTTGAGCTCAACAAATCATTTGGAGAAGGTTCGTCTTGGGCTAAGGCAAATGCACAGGCACCCGAGGCGAAAGAGATACGAGAAAAGATTCACAATGTTGGCTATACATATGCCAAAAAGATGCATTTTCAGGGGCAGAAAGAAAAAAGCGCTTATTACATTGAGCAGGCGATAAAGGGATACAAAATTTATCTTGCAGCCTATCCCAATCGCCGCGAAGCCTCCGAGATTCGCTTCTTGTTGGGCGAGCTTCAGTATATGCGCGACCAATATCGTGATGCGGAAAGAACCTTTGCAGGTTTTACGTCGAACAAAGACGTTAAGAATTCCGACCCTCAGAAATTTGAAAAGGCTTTCGAATACCAGAGAACATCAGCTTATTTCATTGTTAAGAATGAAATGACGGCTTTTCGGTCTCAGCAGTTTAAGCCCGATCAACCTGCAATTGCAGTTTCCAAAGACCTTCAAAATTACGTGACAGTTTGTGATGCGTACATGGCGACCTTTCCCCGAAAACCGGGAACGTTTGATTGCCAAATCGATACAGCCGAAATTTTTCTGAAAACCAACAATGTAGCACAGGCCGAAAAACGCCTCATGGTTCTTGCTAAAGAACGTTCTAATAGGAAAGAGGGCGTGCTCGCGGCGGAATTTTTGCTGTTGTTGTCCCAAAAAGACAAGAAGAAATTGGGTGAAGTTACAAATCAGCTCATCGCAATCCCTGCTATTGCGAGCGGCGAGCTCGGTAAGCGTTTGGCCGAAATTAAGCGTGCGAATAAGTTCGATGAAGTGAAGACACTTGAAACGAGCGGTAAGTTTGAGCAGGCTGCTGCTGAGTTCGAACGACTCGCGTCCGACAGAACTTATTCGAAGGCCGATGCTGCTTGGTTTAACGCTGGTGTGAACTATCGAAAAGCCAATAAGCTCGATAAGTCTGTTCAGTCATTTCAGCGATTGATTCAGGATTTTCCGAAGAGCCCATTGGTCGGCGATGCGATGTTGGAGATTATCGACCTTTCTGCAGGTCGTCTGCAGCTACAAACAGCAGTCAATTATGCGCGCATGTATCTGACTCGCTTTCCCGCCTCGCCAAAGTCAATGCGAATTACAGCGGGTGCTTGCGCCTATTATGAAGCACTTTCTCAGGCCGAGCGTGCACGAGAAGTGTGTCCCAAGGTCATTGCTGCTGGTGGTGCCGCAGCTGCTGTTGCAGCTGAAGCCATGGGCGGCACACTCGAACGTGCGAGTCGTTATCAAGAGTTTTGGGAATTTGCAGAGAAAACGATGATGCCTTTGGCTGCCAATAGCTCAGATCGCATTGAGTTGTTGCATCGTATCGAGGAAGCGGCCAACCGTGCAGGCAACAGAGCCAAAGCGGCCTCTGCTCAACAGCAGATTCTCCGCGTCTATGAGGGTGATAAAAAATCGGTTTCGGGCCCGGCTCTATCGTACGTCGGTGCAATTCGATTTGCTCAGGAATATCCGGCTCTCGAAAAATTCCGCCGAGAGCCACTTGTTGCCGGAAAATCGTTGAACGATTTGGCCCAGAATATCGCCAAGCGGAATGCTGCCTTGGCCACAGTTCGTGATCGCTTTACAGCCGTTGCACAGGGCGTTGGAGATGCTGAGTGGTCTGTCGCAAGTCTTTACGTCATTGGCTATGCGCATGAGCTTGTGGCTGCTGAACTTCTCAATCCTCCACAGCCTCCTGGGATTTCCGCAGAACTCTGGCCGAAAGCAAAAGCAAAATTTGCAGAGTTCGGAACAGACTTTCAGAAAAAGTCAAAAGATTATTATGTGAATGCGGCTACACTCGTATCCAAGTTCGGAATTTATACTGAATATGGAAGCAAAGTGTTGGCTGCCATGGCTCGACTGGAGCCTACAAAATACATCAAGCCAGAAGATTGGGTTCCTGAAGTCTTGTTCACAGGTACCGAAGTCATTGACTCTTCCAAATTTCGTTCAGCACTGGAGCCGAAGTGATGACGATGATTGCGGTAAGACATTTTGCCAGTCTCCCAATAATATGTGTAGCCCTTTTTGCTGCCGGTTGCGCATCAACAGACAGTCAGTCGCGTGACAAAATGTCGGCCTCGGCAGCCGATAAATCATCACAGAAGAACCAAAAACAAAAACAGCAGTCGACCAAAAATCCACAGGATGAGCAATCGAAACCGTCGCCGACTCAACAGCAATCTCCAGTGAGTTTCGTGGTCACAACGCTTTCGAACGAAGAGTCTTTTGCTGGACAGGTTCCTCAAGCAAAAATTGAGGATCTTCTTCGAGAACTTGAGCAAACTGTCCGCGAACGCAACGATGATGGTGGTGCGCTGATTTCATATTTGGTGTTCAGACGTCTGTCGGGAACCAGTCGCGATTTTGCAAGTGTGCTTGAAAGACGTGGTTCAACGGCATCGTCTAAGGAACCGTGGATTCTCATTGAGTCAGCATATGCGGCGCTATTGCAACGCAACTACGGCATGGTTCAATATCTGCTCGATACGGCTGAGACTGTTGGAAAAGGTAAGCCCAAAGTTTCTGCTGCTGTACTGCACACACGTGGCTTGATGTTTTATAACCAGAAGAAAATCGTTCAGGCGATGGCAGTGTTCCGCGAAGCCGCGCAACAGGGTTACGAGCCTGCGATTTTGACTTTGGCATTTTTTGCATTGAGAGCTGGCGATCATCAAGGAGCAATGACTCAGCTCGGACGTTTGAAGGATGCTGGCGCAGGCAATCTCAATGTGCGCGCAGCCCTTGGAATTGCCAGCCGCCTTGCGGGTAAACCTGAAGAGGCCATTGAATATCTGCGAGCTGTTCAGCGATCTCGGTCGAATGACCGTCGCGCGATTTGGAATTTGGCACTCGCTCTGAGTCAGGTTCCGGGCAAGCGAAAAGAGGCCATCTCACTGCTTGAGAAATACAACGACGCTCCGGGAACGAATGTTGAAATAGATTCTCGTGCGCGAAACCTTCTCGGTAAGCTGCAAAGTCAAGAAGAGGCTGCCCGAGCCGAGGCAGCAAAAGGCAAGCCTTCTGCAGAGGGCGCAAGCGGCGGAGCAGCGGGATCAGGAACTGGACAATAAGGACAGATTGACGAAGGGATGTGAACTATGGCGCTTTTGCTTATCGCTAATAAAGTCATGACGGGGTATCCCGATTCCGTCGTCCTTGAGTCTGGCCAAATTATTATTGGACGTTTGAACACAAACCACCTCGTTCTTGCTGATGGAAAAGTTGAACCCATTCACGCGATGATTGAAGAGGATCCTGAAACAGGAATCACTTCGGTAGTCGACATGGCCAGTGACGTGGGTGTGTTCGTTAACGGTGAACGAGTTGATGTCACTGCTCCCATCAAACCAGGCGACGTTATTCGCATTGCAGATGTCTCTATTGAAGTCCGCATGGCCGAGACATCGAGCGCAGCTAAAAATCAGGGCAACGAAGCAGACGCGGCCAAGGGGCAGCAAGCTCGGGTTGCGAATGGACGCATTCTTTTTACCGCGGAAAAAGAACGTCGCACAGGTTCGACTCTCGAGGTCGTTGCTTTCTGGGATCAGAGCATTCTTGATGTTCGACACTATGGCGGCGAGCAGAATCCCGGAGAGGAACTGCGCAGTAATAAAGTTGTTCTTGGCAATGAACACGAGGGCGACCTCATTGGTGTTGGTCCAAAGGCAAACACCCGCAATCTGAAACTTGCCGACGTTAAAGGTTCTAAAGCTGTCGTTTATCTCAACGACGAAATGCGAGCGCGCATTCGTCGGGGGGCGCGATTCGAACAAATCAAGGGGCCAAGTGAAGTTCAGCTTTCGGGCAACGACATGGCTCTTATCCAGCATGGCACGATCAGTTACTTCATGACGCGCGTTGCACTTCCGAATCCTGTGTTGCGTAAGGTGGAAGAACTCGACGGTAAACCTATTATATTCGCCTACGCGTCGGCGCTTTACTTGGTTCTTGCAATTCTCATTGGTATCGCCAATGCCAGCAATCCTCCTCAAGAGGCGAACGACGAAGCATGGGCGACACAATTTGTTGTCAGAACGCCCACGCCTAAGCCTGTGAATAAAGTTGAACCGCCGGCACCTAAACCCACTGTGGCTATTAAAACTCCGGCGCCGAGCAAGAGCACGCCTAAGCCTCAAGTGACTCCGGCGCCCAAACCACAGCCACCAGCAAAGCCCGTTGTTAAAACCAACGTTCCACGTCCCGATCCTAAGCCCGAATCACCCGCGAAAAACAAAGGTCCGGTGACGGGTGAAAAACCAAAAACCAAAGATCCATTTTTAGGGCCACAAAATAATAAAGTTGCTGCGGGTAACAGTGGCGGCGCTCGAGGCGGAACTTCGGGGCCGATGGCGGGCCAGCGGCAGGGCAACGATAAGAGCAGCAATGCCGGAACGGAGACTGGAAAAGAAGATATCATGGCTCTCGCGAATCTCGACAAACTGGGAAGCGACCTTGGTAAGACATTCAACGCCACGGGCGCAGGAGAAATCGCAACAGGTGTGAAAGCGACCTCCGGGGGTGCGGGTGCAAGCAAGGGCAGCGGTAAGCGTGGCGACTTTGGTATGGGCGGAGTCGGCGAGGGCAATTCGATTTCGAGTGGTGGCCCCGGTGATGCTCTGAAGGGACTCGGAGCCGGAGGATTCGGAGCAGGCGGTAATGGCGCCGGTGGCCGACGTGACTCAGGCGGGGGTGGCAAGATTGCCGTGGGGTCTGTTTCGGCTCCTGCTGGCGACAGCGTGCTCGAGGGAAATCTGAGCAAGGGTGAGATCGAAGCAGTTATTCGAGCCAACCTTGCTAAAATTAAGGCCTGCTACGAGCGCCGTTTGCAAGCCAAACGCGATTTGGGCGGCCGTGTCACTACGCGATTCATCATTGCATCAAACGGCCGTGTGACGTCTGCCAATGTTGAGGCCAGCGATTTGGGCGACGGTCCCACCGAAAGTTGTATCGCCAATGAAATCAAGCGATGGCAGTTCCCCCTTCCTCGCGGCGGTGGTCAAGTAACGGTCAAGTATCCATTCGTCTTTTCGCCGCGCAGCTAAGTAGTCATGCATTCTCTCCAGCTGCGTGTTTTTCTTTTTTCGGCGATTTTCTGTGCCAGCGTGACCGGCGCGGGTGAAGCCGGCGAAGGAGCCATTGGCAGTGGTGCTTCCGAAAGCTCACAGATTCAAGAGAGCATAAGCACAAGAGAGTTTCCTGATGGTGCCAAAGAATTTAGAGATGGTTCCGTTTCTGTGCGGATCACCTCAATGGGCAAAGACGTTCCCTTCGAAAAACTTTCGGACTTTGAATTTCAGGTTTCACTGAGTGTAAAGAAAATAAAAGAGTGCTTTGAAAATCAGCAAAAAACAAAACCCGCCCTGCGTGGCCACGTCAATACGAAGGTTTTTGTTTCTGAAAAAGGCAAGGTCACAGATGTGAAGATTCACTTGAGTAATCTTCTCGATGATCCCACAGAAACCTGCCTTCTGAATGAGGTTCGCGCGTGGAATTTTCCGGTCACGAAAAAAAAGAAGCGCGTCGTCTTTGTTCCCTTTGATTTCAAAGGCAATAGAGTCAAACTGACCGAAAATCCCGAAGCGACACCTGCACCTGATCGCAAATCACCCTTTGAAGTGATTCAGGACGTCATTCACGGCAAATTGCCGCAGGTGCAGCAGTGTTATGTTCAACGCCTTCGGGCCAAACCCAAAATGGCGGGAAAAGTGAACGCCCGATTTGTGATTTCGGCTAATGGCAGGGTGTCGTCTGCCCGAATTCAGAGCAGCGAGTTGAGCGATGCTCGGACTGAGACATGCATCCGAAACACAATTCTTAAGTGGACATTCCCCGCTCCACGCGATCAAAAGCCCATGACGCTCACTTATCCTTTTACTTTTGCTCCGCAGTAGAAACATTTTTTCATCGCAGTGGACTCAAGGAACGAGTTTCTGAACTGCGGAAAGGGGCACTTGATGGGATGGGTCCTCGAGTCTAAAATTTAGTAAAAATGCTTATCTTGAGAGCATATTGAAGGACTTGACAGCTGAAATCGTGTTGTTCTCTTGCGCCAAAAAATTATAACACACCAAAATTGCATTCCTTTCCTTGGGTTGCATCAATTGCCGAAACAGACTAGGGTTTTAGTACTGACTGAGCAACCAAGTTAGGCCCTTCGTGCCTGACGAAGTTGAATTCCGAATTTGACGCCGGTCGCTAAAGTCCTCGACTTTTCTCGCCGAGGCTTAATTTACGCTCGTATGGGTATTTTTAACCTCAGAGCAATTGTGTCGGCACCGGTGTCTAGTTAACGGGAGAGGGTAATGATTTTGTTTCGACTGAGCGGTTGTCTGATGTCTGTCCTTTTGGGGACAACAGTCGGCTGCATCGCAAAGCGCGAAACCTCTGAACTGTTCTTGCGCGGATCCATCGCCGAGTCATCTGAGGTTGTGCAACTTGACCCGGTTTTCCTGTCGCGCCAGCGTCAGGTCGAGAGCCGGTTTTTTGGATTCGACGATCAAGCTTCAGCTGAACATCCTGCAGGTCAGGATGCATCCGATGCTGCGGTTGAAAACACACCCGACGACGTCGATGTTGCAATTGATCTTCCAGCGGGCGGACTTCCGCCTCTTGCGTCGGCCAAAAATTTATTTCCTGTCGATCTCAGCTGGCCTTTGGATGGCCACATCACAAGCCCATTTGGGATGAGACGTGGTCGCCTGCATGCAGGTGTCGATATCAAGGGGCTTAAGGGCGACCCTATTATCGCAGCAGCCGATGGTCAGATTCTTCTCGCAAAGAGAAAGCGAGCCTATGGTGTTGTGGCCATTGTGGGCCATGAGCAGGATACGCAGACCCTTTACGCACACATGCTTAGACTCGCTGTTCGCGAAGGGCAGTTTGTCCGTGCAGGCGAGATTTTGGGTTATGTTGGCCGAAGTGGTCGAGCAACGGGTTATCATCTTCACTTTGAAACCCGCGTTTCGGGAGGCATTCCTCAGGATCCGATGCGCTTTCTGCCTAATGGGCGTGCAGCCAAGGTTGGCTTTTTAGACGCTGGTGAAACTGTCCGGCGCTGAGATTGGCGCGAAAATTCATTGAGCAAAATTGATGTCGCCGAGGCAATGTTGAGACTTTCAACATTGCCTGTTCCTTCTATACAGATTTTGAGTTTGGCTTTGCGAAGAATTTCGGAGCTGACTCCTTCAGACTCGGAGCCCATGACCAAGAGCAATCGCGCAGGAAGATCGAGTTGATTGAGCGAAGCACCCTTCGCATGACTCGAGGTTGCGGCCACAGTGAACCCAAGTTTTGTTGAAATCGTCTCTATAAAGTTCTTGCTTTCAATGCATTGAAACAAATCAACGTGCACCGCACCGCCTTCGGCAGTCCGGTGATAAGCGCCTGATAAAAGTGCCTTCATGCTTTCTTGTGGGGTGTTCAGTAACACAATTCTTTTTACACCAAAGTGAGCGGCTGTTCGGACTATCGAACCCAGATTGTGTGGATTAGAAATGCCATCCAGACAAAGAAGACATTCACGTTTCTTCATTGGCTCACGGGAGAGTTCGTTGAGCAGTTCTACCGAATCACGCAATTGAGGTCTTTTAATCAAGAGCAAGACGCCCTCGTGATGTGCGGTCTCAGAGAGCTTGGCGAGATCTTCGTTTGCGACAATGTGGTATGCGCGCTTCTGCTGTGCGAGATGCTTAAGAAGAAACCCAAATGCGCCTTGAACAGATTCTGTGCAGTAAGCGCGGATTACGTCGTTGGGGAATTTTCGGGCAAAAGCGAGACAGGCGTTGCGTCCATAAATTTTTTGTTCAGATGCTGTCATTTGTCTCCTAAAAGCCTGTCGACATGGTGAAAATAACTTTCTTCAAGTGCATCAAATTGAAGCTCCGAACCGCAGCTGTGAATGAGCTGGGGGGAACGTCTTTCGGATAATCGTTTTTTATGTGTCACAACAGACAGCTTACAACTCAATTCGAGATTGCATTGCGGGCAGAAGTAAGGAGCATAGAAGGAGGTTACTTTTGAGTTTGATAGAATTTGCGGCACAATATTCGCTTGGTCAATGAATACAACAGAGCACTCTTCAAGAGTCACACTTGAAGATGCGCAGAGAGTGTTCAAGAAAGACGTCCATTCCCTGATTCCAAGTGAGTTGATAGAGCGCAGTCCTGCAAGATTAATGATATAGTTGTTCGCCTTGGGTAGTGAAACGAGTTTGGCTTTAAAGTTCTCGTGAATTTCGCCTTCGAATCGGATGTGAAGGCAGTCGGGTTGAGTCGTATCCAGGTGAATCTGCAAATTCTGAAAATTGAGAACATTAACTTGATTCATTGCTGCCTCGCACAAACAAGCCACTCAATCAGAGTGTCTCATCTTATGCCGATATTTCAAGGAAAATCCCGTGCGACTTAACGAGGCAAAGCGAACACGAGCCGAAATTTCAAGGGTAAACCATTTGGTCTTTGACGGGTTATCCACGAAATTTGTGGATAACCGGATCTGCAGGGTGGATGTTCTTTTTATAAATGTCCGTAATTGTTGGTTTAATTATTACTTTATCCAAATGGTTCATATTTAAAGACAAAAGATTCGCGAGCACTGCATCTAGTTATATTATTCATCTTCAGACACTAGATGTGGTGATTGTAAACATTTTAGCGCTTGTGGTTTAAGAGAGGTGTCCGGAAAACTCATGGGGGTGCAAATCTATGAGCCTTCGCGATCAGTTTTTGAAAGCGGGACTGGTGTCCAAGAAACAGGCGAAGCAGGCTGAAACGCAGGCGAAGCTAAAGGAACATCAGGCAAAGAAAAACAAAGTTGTTGCGCAGGAAGTCGCTGCTGAGCGTGAAGATGAATTGCGCGCGATTGAAGAGCAACGTGTCGAAAAGCAAAAGTATGATCTTGAACTCAATATGCGGCGTGAGCAGCAGAGGATTGAGCGAGAGAATTTTTTGCGTTGCTTGCAGCTCATGAAGTCGAACGCGGTCAACGAGAGTCGAGCCAACGAAACCTATTATTTTCTCGAATCCGACCGTTACGTCCGCAAGGTCATGGTCACTGCGTGGCAGCGTGAAATGCTGGCGCGCGGAAAGATGGCCATCGGCCGGCTCAGTGAACTGGTAGATGAATTTGTAATTCTCCCGTACAATACTGCGCAAACGGTCATGGAACTGCACCCGGACTTCATAATTACCCTTCATTCGAATGTTTCGGATGACAGAGAAGTTCAGCTGGCAGAATGACGATTTTAAGAAAGGTCTCTTATGTCGAATGGTAAGGTGGTCGGTGTATTGGTGGGCGGTGTGTGCTTGGGGCTTGCAGCTGGTGTTGCCGTAACGACCGCAGTCATGAAGAACTCATCGCGTACCTCCGCAGCGACCTCAACGTCTGTAGATGCTTTGTCGTCGGGCACAGCTCCACTGATTGAAGTGGACGGAAAGATGTTGACCCGTGAGACTCTTCCAACCGAAGTTCAAGATCAACTTTTTCAATTGCAGTCTCAAATGCATGAAGCAACAAGTGCGACGTTGAAAGAAGTGGGTCTGCGCATGGCGCTCGCTGCAGACAAGAAGATCAATGTTCAAGATGGCAAATCTTTGCCTGAACTCAAATCGTTGCTCGAGAACAAAAAAGTATCTGAAGCAGACATGCGTGCTTTCTTCGAGGCAAATCAGAAGAGCCTTCCTCCGGGAACAACCTTTGAACAGGTTAAGCCCCAACTTGAAATGTACATGCAAGGTCAACAATCTGGAGAGCAAGTTCGGCAAGAAATTGCGCGCATGGAAGAAAAAGGCCGTCTGAAAGTGTTTTTGAAGGCACCTGTGGCTCCGTTTGTGCAACTTGACCTCACCGGTTTGCCATTCCGTGGAACCGATGCGGCCAAGGTCGTTGTTGTCGAGGCTTCTGATTATTTGTGCCCACACTGCAGACACGCTGTTGAAGACGTTGAGAAGGTTCTTAAAGAATACGGTTCTAAAGTTAAGTTTGTGCAGGCAAACTTTGCGCTGCGGCCTGCGGGTTTGAGCGGTGCATTAGTTCGCGGAGCGTACTGTGCAAACAAGCAGGGCAACGATCAATTTTGGAAGTATCATGAAAAGGCATTTGCAGTTCCTCTTGAGGCAGCAAATCCTATTTCTCCGAACACTGATAAAGCATTTGCAGATACTGCAATCAAGACAGCACAAGACGCTGGTTTGAATGTTCAAGATTTCGAGAAGTGTCTGGCTGCAGAGGAAACCAAGAAGGCTGTTGAAGCTGCAAATGCGAAATTGGCGAGCGTGGGAGTGACTGGGACACCAACATTCTTTGTCAACAACCGCAAGATTTCTTCGCCTGCGAATCTGGGTTCAGCTGTTGCTGCTGAACTCGAGCGCATCAGTGCAAATCCTTCGAAGGCAAACTGAGACTTTGATTGACTTCAAATGAAAGCGGAGCGACCAGTGCTGGTCGCTCCGTATTTTTTGGGAGTCTTGTTCGAGCGGTCTTATTTTTTGCTGCATCCCTCCAGTCTGACGTTCAGTGAATCCATTTTCTTTTCCTCGGCACCGTTTTTCGAAACAAAGGCCTCGCCCGCGCGGAATGTGATGCTGAGGTTGTTCACGCTCTTGTCTTCCGGATTGGTTCTAACAACCTGAATGTGTCCGGTTGATGGCTTGCAGTCGGATGCTAACACGACATTTTCATAGATGACGTCCACGAGTTTTCCGCTCTCGCGCGAAATTCTCACATGACCACTCTCGATTGTTTTCGAGATGAGCTTCAGCGATTCAGCATCGCGTTCGACCTTGATTTTCAGAGGCGACTCTTCCAATGTGATGGAGCTGTGCGACTGGGTTTTCTCCTCACCTTTGTGTAGAGATTTAATCGTCGACTCTGTTTTGAGAGTCATAGACTTACTGATGATAACCTTCTTGTCTTGAAGAACGGGCGCAGAGAATTGCATTGTTTTTTCGGAAGTCGACTCTGACGCGCGTGACGCAACAGTTTCCCCTTTCTTTTGAGTTGCAGTGCTCCGAGAACGAGAGTTTTTCGCGCTGACTTTCAATCCAGCAAGTGCTGAAAGTTTATCCTTAATCAGTTTCACAGGTCCTTTTTCAGTCTTGCATTCAAAAGGAAGCGGGCTGCCAGCCGCGGCTTCGTAGCTCCGCTCGAAGGAGAAGTTCAACTCATGGTTCTTTTCAATTTCACCTGCACGAGTCTGGCGGCCTTTGGTCGACTCTGCGCTTCGTTCGCGCTTGAGAGTCAGGATTTGGCCCGAAATGGAGCAGCTCTTTTCGAGTGATGATGACTTGTCTTTTGCGAGCCCCAAGCTGACTTCGCTGATGGCTGCCTCGGAGTCCTCGAGTGCAAGTTCTGTGGCCACATCCTCTACATGGTCTGCCACGATTTCTTGATTCTCGTCGGCTAATTCGAGTGCCAATTCTTCCAGATCAGAGGAGCTGGAAACTTTTTGAAGATTGCTGCCGCAAGCAACTGCCAAAAGCGAAACAGGAGCAACGAGAGCGAGAACTTTGAACTTTGTAGTCATGGTGACCTCCTAAACGCTCAATTGCGTCTGGTGGTCTTAACGGCATTTCTTTTTCTGCACTTGAGTTAAGAAATTTTTATCAATTATTTTAAATTCTTATAAAATTTAAAAATTTGCAACGGGAAATAATCTGCACATTTTTTGAGCCCCACTGCTGTCCGTTGGAACGGTGAAAACCAGCAGAGGGTGGGTCAATTGAATCCTCAAGTCAGTGGAGTTCACAAAGAAACGCCGAACGGGCCGGAATGTTGAGCAGGCCCTCGGTGCTCGGATTGATGGGTTCAATCACTGGCAAGAGGTTTTGGTCGAGGCGAATGAGCAAAGTGTTCTGCACGCGCACATTTGCATTGAGGGTGATGGATGTATCGGATGTGCCGAAATGCACGCCGCTAAGAAAGCGACGGCTGCCACTCTCGAGCACCTGTAGTTGCAGATCCGAAGAATGTGCCTTTGCTGTCAGGGGGAGTTCGAGTGTTTTGCGCAAGAGTCCCAAAGTTTCCTTTTCTGGTATTGGGCATGTTGCCATGTGCACATGACAGCCATGGTGCGCGTCTTCTTTGAGCTTTAAAATAGCTGGAGATCCTGCATAAATGGAGCGTTGAGAATAAACCGCTTCAGAGTGCCACGCTGGATTGAGAACTTTAATTTTCTCTGCCCACAAATGACCTTCAAAATTATGTCCGGCGTGCGTCTGAGTAAACTCACAGAGTTCACGTTCATTTTCGAGCATGGCACCATAATCTTCCAGATAAAAATCCGTTTCGGAATAAAACACGGCCGGAAGGGGCGAGAGTTTATTGTTTCGGCTCTTATAAGCCGTGCGCGGGAGACTCAAGACGCGTCCGCCGTTTTTGCGAAAGTTCATGAGGAGAGATTTTTCTTCTGCGGTGAGTTCGAACGCATAGCCGGGAAGAACGATCAGTTTATATTTTGAGATATTTTTTGCTTCTGCCAACAGATTTTGCGCAAACCACAACCCATAGGCGTGTCTTTGGCAAAACTGTGCGACGTGATCAATCTGTTTGCGCGTTGAATAAGTGATGCTTTGCGAGGTGATTTCGTGGCTCCATAAGCTCTCTGAGTCGAAGATGCAAAGAACGTCACGCGCCGGCAATGGAAGCTGATCTGTGAAACCAAATTGATTCGACAGCGTAGAGAAAATCACGTTCTTAGCTTCGATGAGCTTCTCTTGTTGAGATTTTTCGATACGCACATCGTGGGGAACAACGCCATCGTGATATTGCTCGCACCCACCAGTCATTCTCTGCCAGCTGAAGTAGAGCATACCGTTTGATCCCTGAAATGCAGACTGCATCCCCCAAAGCAACAGCCAGTCGAATGCAAAGCGTCGATTCGTGGGTTGCCAATTCACTTGCAAGGGTTGTTGTTCAAGAATTGTAAAATGTTTCTGCCGAGCCGAACGCATCAGGGCAAACTGCCACGCAGAGGTCACTGGATGTGGTTCGGTTTCCATTTGGTAGTGATCAAATCCAACATAGTCGAGGTCATGCGAGGCCTGAAACGGGCATAGATCCGTAAACAGGGTCATGAGATTATGAGTGACCGGACGATTGGGGCTGTGTTTGCGAATGATGTTGATTTGGTCGCGCTGAAATGCACACAGCGCATCATTACTGAACCGCCTGAAGTCGAGCTCTAGATGCGGATTTTGGTCGGCCCAAGACGATAACGGCAGTTCAATTTCTTCAAAATTGCGATAATGTTGTGACCAAAAGCAGGTGAACCACTCATCGTTGAGTGTGCCAATCTCGCCCTTGTATTTTGTCTTAAGCCATTTCTGAAACTCGATGCGTGCATTTTTGGTAAAAAGAAAAACAGAGTTGTGACAACCAAACTCATTGTCGGTTTGCCAAGAGGTCACCGCAGGATGATTTCCAAAAGCACGTGCATACAGCTCGGTTATTCTTTTGCTCTCTGATTTGTAGACAGGGTGATGAAAGTCGTAATGACGTCTTGAACCGAAGGGAATCTGCTGACCATTGCGCGTTATTGGAAGAATGTCAGGATGAGCATCGATGAGCCATTTTGGTGGGGTGGCAGTGGGGGTGCAGAAAATAACTTCAATCGAGGTCTTTTGCGCCAGATCGAGTGCTTCAAGAAAAATATCCCCGTTGAACGCGCCGGGTGTAGGTTCGACAGTCGCCCAGCTGAACTCACCCATCCGGATTGTATGAATTCCTTGTTTGAGCATCCTTTTAAAATCTTCGCGCATGCGCTCTTTTGTAGAGAGCCAATCGAGCTTTCCGGAATCGACTCTGCGGGTCAGCGTTGGGCGCGCAGAAATATAGTCGGGGTAATAAGCTGCACCAAGTTTAAATAAATGTTGTTTTTGAGATTGGTTCATATGGACATCCTTGGATTTAAAAATTGAATTTATTAATTTACGGGTTCAAATCCCACCGAAAACCCTGAAGACGGCTGAGTGACAAACAATTGAGGTAAAATACCTGTTTGTTGAGTATACGGGTTCGAGGGATTGGAGAATGTGTCAACCAGCGCATCGCAAAGACTGCGATGAACGAGCTGAACCGTCGAGCCGCCAAAGCCACCGCCAGTCATTCTTGGGCCAATAAGTGCATCAAGAGCCAGTGCAGGATGTGTTCGGCAAAGATCACGAACTACAGTTTCCATTGCGATACATGCTACATTCAATTCAGGGCAGGTAACTTCGTATAATGTATCAAGTGATTGATGACTTGCGCGCATCGCGGCATTCAATCCTCGAAGATCGCCCGTTGAAAGTGCGCGTGAAGCCATCATCACGCGAGAATTTTCTTGCATGGCATGGCAGGCGCGTCGAGCAAGAGTTTTAGCGTCTTTTTCGTTTTCCAACAGGGACTCAATTTGAGCAATATATTCAGATTCAGTTTCGATGGCTTGAAAGCGAGGAAGGCGAGCAAGTTCACCCAAAGAGTGTGTCCCAAGACCCAGTTTTTTATTGAGAGCCTTAAGAGCAGTTTCGCATGAGGCTCGTCGCTCGTTGTATGCGCTTTCTGCGAGTGAATGATTGACACCTGTTTTAAAAATGACAATTGCATGATTGTGGAAAGCATCATGCGCCTTGGCATATGAGATGTGAAAACTGCGTGATTGAGGAAATTCTAAAAAATCGATGCGCGTAAAGTGTTCGGGGCGTGAACACAACACGGCTAGTTGGTCCATGAGTCCACATTTGGTTCCAGCGAATCTGTGTTCAACAAACATAGCCAAGCGCGCCAGAGTTGCAGCGTCGATAGGTGCGCCGCTCAACATATTGAGTTGTCCCAGAAGCGAGACGCACAAGGCCGCTGAGCTACTGAGACCTGCGCCTTGGGGAAGGTTTGATTCAAGGATGATACTCAAGGCATGTTGATGCCATGGCATGCGATTTTGTTGTCGCGAGATAAGTGTTGCTTCAAAGAGTGCAAAACATCCGATGACATAGTTGGCCCATGAGTGATTTTTGCTCTCAGGTATGGAAACTTTGTCGCTGCGTTCAATTCCTGTCGAGATGAGTTGAGCAGCAATTTCGCTGATATCCGATGCTTTGAGATGAAGTGTTTGGTTGGTGCTCCGCGAAGCAATGAACACCTCATTCGATACCCCGCCCAAAAGCTTTAGGTCGGAGCGAACCCCCATGTGCAGTGCCGCGGGCATCACCATGCCGCCGTTGTAATCCGTATGTTCACCGATCAAGTTGACGCGGCCGGGTGTGAAACTGACCAAATGCTGAAGTGTTGAGATCGAATTTTCTGGAACGGGATGTACGCCTTGAATGATTTGCATCAGAGAAAAATCCTTTTTTCTTTAAGGCAGCTGGTTCTCAATTTTTTACGAGTTGAAGGAGCCGATGTCGACCTCGAGTCTACGTAATTCCGCCGCCTTCTCCTCCGGAAATGTGTCATTGATGAAAAATCCGGTCCCGCTTTCGACGCCTGCTAAATACTTGAGCTTCTGAGCTGTGCGATAGGGAGGATACAGTTCGATATGCCAATGGTAGTTGGGGCAGTCTGTATCGCGCGCCCGGGCTTGATGATGCGCCATGATGTAGGGCATCGGGAATCCAAAGAGTTTGTCGTATTTAAGTAAAATTGTTTTGAGTACCTGTGAGAGCTCGCGACGTTCGTCATTTGTGAGTTGTTGAATAAGAGGCCTGTGTTTTCGTGTGGTGATGTGCACTTCATAAGGATATCGAGCCGCATGGGGAACAAAGGCCACAATATTTTCGGTCTGCATGACAATCCGCTCGCCTGCCTCGATTTCATCCTCGGTCAACCGGCAGATCAGGCATTCGCCTGTTTTTGAGTAATGCTGCTCGGCCATCAACTGCTCTGTCCGGATAAATGGAGGCACATGATTGAAGGCGTAGATTTGTCCATGCGGATGGTGAAGGGTGACGCCAATTTCAGTGCCCTTATTTTCGAACAAAAAAACCTGTTCGATTTGTGGGTCCTTGGCGATCTCGGTGCAGCGGTCTTGCCACACGGCAATGAGTCCCTCGATTTGTGAGAGTGGCTCTTGAGCAAGAGTTGAGTCGTGTCGCGGTGAATAAAGAACAACTTCGCAACGACCTGTGTGTTTCCCTTCTGCTTGCGACAATCCTGGGAACATATTTTCAAAAACAGCCCAAGAATAAAGAGACTCTGAACTTGGTACCTCGGTGGCAAAATGAGTGCCGTCGGCTTGTGCTTTTGATGGACACAACGGGCAATATTCGCGGGGTGGTAAAAAGGGTCGATCCTGTCGGCTCGCAGAGATACTGACAAATTCTCCTCGCATTGCATTCCAACGCAGATGCGGTGGTGTCCATGTGTTCGGACGAATGAGTCCGTGATCCGCGGGTTTATAATGTGGTTCGAAGGGCTCGCGGCTGTACTGAATCCAAATGCGTCCATCCGGCTTGCGCCATTCGAACTTGTGCAGCATGTGTGGGTCTCCTCTATTGAGGGAGGAGTTTAGCCGATTCTTGGCCAACAACAAAATCTTCCGCCCCAGATATAAAGCTGAAAAGTTGGGTTTTTTGAGGTGAGGGGCCCTCGTCATTTATCTTGTGTTTGAACGCCAATTGTGCGAAAGTGTCACCTAAGGGTGACATGTTGTGTTGACCTCGAAACCGTCGTGTGAAAAGCCGTGGTTGTTCGGATGGGAGGTTGTCGTGACCGAAACTTTGCGCGAAAATTGGCTTATTCTCGACGACAGCGCGAGCGATAGACGCCGGCTTGTAAGTGTTTTGAATGAGTTCCAAAATGAAGTTGAACTTGTTCACGCCTCGACAGTAACAGAGGCTCTTGAAATCCTCTCCAAAAAAACCATTTCCCTGTGTATTTTAGACTTCTTTTTGCGCGGCACGACGACCCAGCGATTGATTGCGAGCATTCGTTCAACACATCCAGAAATTCCTATCGTCGTCGTTTCAGGACAAGCAGGAAGCGAAAAGAGAATCTATAATGCTGGTGCAGATGCAGTTGTTCCCAAACTCTTCGACCTCACGGCCTTTGGTTCTGTTGTTAAAAATGCCGTGCTCCACGCGCGCGAATTGCGCACAATTAAAGTTGCCCGAACTCAATATCGAAAAGTCTACTTGAGTCCCGTCCTTGCCCCACAAATGAGAAAACTGCTGCGCACACAAGCGGGCCACGTCCTGATTACTTCCCCTTCAGGAATGGGGCGCACTGAAATTGCCATGAGCGTTGCCGAGCGTCTGCGCTACAAGGCACCAGAAATTCGTGGTGTCGAGGTTATGAGCCTTTGTCTCTCAGATGCAGAATCGTGTCAGAACGCCGAACATCTATTGTTTGGGCAAATGGATGGTCAGAAGGTCATTCAACGAGGCTTGCTTGAAGACGCGATGGATTCTGTCTTGGTTATCGACGATGCTCATCTCATGGGTGAGGGCGTTCGCAACAGGTTAAAGGCCTTTTTCAAAAAAGGGACAACACTCAGCAGCACGGGTGCACTTCTTGATACGAAGCGTATCCGAATGATTTTTACCATTCCCGATGACGCAGAGTCGGTAGATTTTATTGCAGGTCTAACCAACAACGGCATAGCATTCAGGATAGATATTCCCCCTTTCAGCAAGATCTTAAATGAAAAGAAAGCCGTCGTTGAATTCGCGGTCAAGCGCTCTTGTCTTCAGCATCGCCGAGAAATTCGCGCAGATAAGGCTTTTTTGCGGGCTCTTTTTGCTGCTGTCGATAAAGAATCCCATCGAGTGACCCTGCGGAGTCTGATGCGCACCGTTGATGAAGCTGTTATTCGCGCGGGTGAAGATGGCCGAAATTTAATCGTGGCGTCAGATCTTGGAAATTTTGAACATCTTTTCGAAGCGCAGTCTCATCGAGGTTCCGGGCAAACCGAGAGTTTCACTCTTGATTATGATGATGAAATTGGAATTGACCGTTGGTTAGAATTGTATAACGCGGCGCGCAATAGCAGTTTCGAGGATGCGACTCTCATCCTGCGTCAGATGATGGTTGACTACGCGATGATTAAATTTGAAGGTAACAAGACCAAAGTTGCTGCACAGTTAAATATCGCGCGACAGCACCTCTACAAACCAGCACTCAGAAAAATGCATCTTTGAAATTTATTTTCGAGAAATAATGTTCTCAATTTCGGCTTCAACAACTTTTTTTGCCTGTTGAGCCTCAGAGAGTATGGCTCGTCCGTCGTCGCTCTCAAAATCAATTCCTTCATCAATGAAGTCGACGAGTGACGTGAGAATCCGCAGTGCATGAATGAGGTCATGGTTGCGCCTGTCAGGTGATCTGCTCATCGATATTTCCCTTTTCATGGAATACTATAATTACTGCACATTCGGGCGCGCGGGGCAGCTAAACCAAACATCCCCGAGGACGTGCAGTCATTTGATGTGCTGCAGACAGGTCGAGGGCTGACCGCCAGTGCCGTATTCGCTGTGCCCAACCGTCCATCTGTGTTTTCTCCCCAGCAATACACGTATCCTTCAACTGTCATAATACAGGTGTGATTCATGCCGGCACTGAGAGTTACTGGAGTATTGATAGTATTTATTTTTGAGGGTTTTTGCTTACAGAATGTGATCGCCGTAATGCCTACATTTGTATTGCAATCTTCCCCGGCTGTTTGGTCTTCGGTATTCGATTTTCCGACGCCCAGCTGCCCCGATGTTCCCAGTCCCCAACAATAGACAACGTAGTTTTCGGTCAGGGCACATGTATGATTTGCACCTGCCGAAAGCTGGACGACTTTTTCAAATGTATTTGGCGAAGCTTCGTTCGTGGTGCTTATTTTTGTTGGACTCAAAGTCTGATTGACGTGACCCAGCCCAAGTTGACCCACTTCATTACTCCCCCAGCAATAAACATCTCCCACAGAGGTCAGCGCGCAGGAATGAGAGTCGCCTGCAACAACTTGAACCACGTTGACATTCATTCCCAGTGAAAGTGGTGAAAATGAATTGTTGGTATTACCCGTGCCGAGCTGTCCTTGAGCATTGCTTCCCCAACAATAAAGCTGAGTGGTTTGTGATGCGGATTGGTACTGAACAGCGCACGTGTGCTGTTTGCCTGCTGCAACAGAAATGATCTTTTCATTTTGAGCTGAAAATTCGCCTGTAGATACCTTGTGAATTGTTCCAGCGGCGCCTGAGGAATTGTTATGTCCAATGCCCAATTGCCCCGAAGAATTGAGCCCCCAGCAATAAAGCTTGCCATTTACGTTGAATGATGTGTCATTCAAAATCGCACAAGCGTGCGCTCCTGTTTTACTTGCTACAACTGCAATCGGCGTGTGACTCGATGGCAGATTTGCGTTGGTTGTGAATGCAGTGGTTGTCGACGCGATTCCCAGTTGACCCTGAATGTTGCTTCCTGAGCATCGTATTGTGTTGGTGCTGCTGCTCAGAGCGCATGTGAAGTCTTTTCCTGCAGAAATTTGTACAGGCGTGAAACCT
>CAYWSV010000008.1:36931-37636 GCA_964460155.1 uncultured Oligoflexia bacterium
TTGTGATGAAGAGGATGTGCTTGTCGATGTTGTTTGAGGGAAGGTGTAGTTCGTCGCATTTTGTGAGTTTGGTAGCCCAAGCTGACCTAAATTTTGGCCCCAACATTTACTCATTGCTCCATCAATCAGACACGAATGATTTGCTCCTGCGGTCAGAGAAGAAAATGTGGATGAATTGCATTTTCGGCATGTTCCCGAGGCGGTTGCATATTCAGGTTGAAGACCGTCAACACTGACGCCCTGCAGTGTGAACAAGTCGATGGGTTTCGTTGCAAGTGCAGCCAAATTGCGACTAACCGTGTAGGATTTTGATGTGCTGTTTGTTATTGTATTCGCTGTATCCGATGAATCTGCAATTTTTGACGGGCTCTTAAATGTTCCGGTCGAAATTGTAAAGGTTGCATTTTGTGATTGCGCAGTCTTGTTTCGCGCAACCGGAACAACAGTATCTACAAGGCATGTGTCCGGAACTGTTCCAGTGAACGAGACCGATTCGTTCTGTTGGGTGATTGATTTTACTCCGCTGACTTCCGAAATACCGCACAATCCTAGAACCCCCTTGTAGCTTGTTGACGCGATATTTCCAGAGGGAGAAAAACTGGATGTGGCCGTCAACGTGCAGTCAGAAGCCAAGGTCGGCGTGGCTAGAGTCAATGAATCAAGCTGATAGCTCGTAATTTCGACAAAATTTGCTGAAAGTGCGGT
>CAYWSV010000009.1:0-5066 GCA_964460155.1 uncultured Oligoflexia bacterium
AACAACCGCCATGATTGTTGTCCACAAAAGATGGCTCCCCTCAAGAGAGCTCCAGAACGCTGTAAACAAATAAATGGGAGGCATGTCTGTTGCTGAATTTCTAAAGACGTAGCCCACCGAAAAATCATTCGTGATGAGCGCAATCCAAAGAATAGCTGATGCCAAAAGCACGCAGACGTTGACCCCAACGAGTGCATTGCGGCCGCTGTAAACAATACCTCTTTGAGGTCTTGTCAGCGCAAGAACACCCATTCCCATGCCGTACACCGACAAGCACAAGGAGAGAACCAGTGCAAAAAAACCGAGCTCGACCATCCGTTCAATTCCTCACCAGCGGACAACGGGTGGCAATGAGGCAAAGATAGCCTCGATATTACCGCCCGACATCAAACCAAAGCGCGTTCCGCGATCATACACAAGATTGAACTCCGCATAACGTCCACGCCAATACAGATGCTTCTCTTTGAGTTCCTCCGAGAAGGGCATCGTCACCCGACGTTGCAGAATGTCGGCGTACTGGTGTGCAAACGTCTGCGCAGTGTTAAGCAGCAGCCCAAGATCATCTTCACTTGCGACATTCAGATAGTCGAAGAATATTCCGCCCACTCCGCGGCATTCACCCCGATGAGGGATGAAGAAATATTCATCGCACCAATCCTTGAATTTACCGTAATCACCGCGCGGATGTGCATCACAGGCCGATTTGAAACCCGCATGAAATGCATCGGTATCTTCTTGAAAGCGAACCATGGGTGTGAGGTCGCCACCGCCACCCATCCAAAAAACAGATTTTTCCCCGGTGCCCACCTTCAAAATACGAATATTCATATGAGCGATTGGGGCGTTCGGATTGTAGGGATGACAGATAAGCGAAACACCTGCGGCCAGATAGGGCTGACCCGAATATTCCTTCTCAATTGAAGGATACGACGGCCCACAAACAACACTCATGTTGACCGCAGCCTTCTCGAGAACAGGCCCTCTCAACACGCTCATAACGCCACCGCCCTGCGGCGCACCATCGACGGGAGCTTTATTCCATGCCTTTACCGTGAGCTCGGCGCGGGGATCGATAGCCTGAAAAACCGCACGGTTTAAATTTCTGACAAACGTCATCAAATTCAGTTCACGATGAGAAAGTCTTTGGCCCAGCATGGGCCCAGCAATCGACAAAATGGGATCCGATTCATCGATGGAAGACGACAGAACATCGGAGAGAGTGCGAACCGGGTGAGTTGACTTAAATGTTTTGAATCTTTCTTGTGCACCTTGAGCTTCAGCAAGAGCAGTGAGATCGGCATTCGCAGACATAAAAAGACCTCCCCATGGTCGCGGGGAGTCTACGGTGTCTGCTGCGAAAATACTACGATCTGATGAGCATCAAGACGCGTACCAGCGGGACTCAATAAAAACGCACTTCACCTTCAAGGGTCTGGCGATGCTGAAAGCGTTCTGCCTCAAATGAAAACATTCTGGGTGGTCGGTAGGCCATTCCACGCGGGCGATGAGGAGATTCCTTAAGGATATCCAAAGACTCTATCTTCTTGCGAAAATTCCTCACATCCATGGGGCGATTGAGAATGGCCTCAAAGACGCGCTGAAGCTCGCTGAGCGAAAACTCATGTGCCAAGAATGCAAAAGCAATAGTTTCAAAACGAGTACGCCGACGCAATTCGGCCAAAGCAGCCAACGCAATTTCCCGACTGTGAGGCTCGAGCAGGTCGGCCTGTTCATGCACTTCAAGGAATCGGTACTGCTCGATTCCGCTCGTTGCGACGAACTCTAAGTCGGAAGGAGAGGCAATTGTTAAGTAACAAATCTCAAGCTTCTTAGCTTCCTCTTTTTCCTTCTGTGCAACACTTTCAAACGCGCCCACTTGAAACACTGGCGACAATTCGAGCGGAAGTCGCGATCGAATAACTTGTCGAGCGGTTGCCGTTAGATCTTCTGAAAAATCGAAGGGAAGACTGGGAAGAAAATAACTTGAAGGCTCATCGTGACCTTTGCGGACTGCAAGAAGTCTGAGCTTTGCTCCATCAAACGAAAACACAGCCGTAGTGACAACAACCATAGGTTGATACGGAAGTGTCTGCATCCCACCTTGGATCTGACCACGTGCAGCAACAATATCAGTTCGCATTTCCATGGCCCAACCTCGTGTAAAAGGTTTACGAAACGGATCTGGCCCAAGGACAAGCTTATGACTACAAAAACCAATGCTCAAGTTCAGGAACAAAAAAAAGTAACAAACCAACATCCGCCGGCTTGTTACTTTATCGAGCGATCGAGGATCATCTGCCTAAGTTAACAACTGCGACGTAGGCAAGGTCAATTTTCAAACCGTAACAAACATTGCCAAAGCCGGCTGCAACGCAACGCTCGGTGAATTCACGACTGAACGGACCAAGAACGGTTGAGTCTTCAAGACAAGCGGAATACTCGTTGCTCCAAACCGAACCCGTCGGGCAAAAATCCTGACCGCGCAGCGAAGCGTAAAGTTCGTTCGGCCACACGGAGTCGTAACAACCCACAGAGGAACGCAACAAACACGCATTAAGCATCGCTCGAGTGTAGGGAGCAAAAGCACGGCTTCCATCCGTACAAAATTCGAACGGTGCAAAAGTCGAATATGTTCCCGCCGGACAATTCAGCGTCGGTGTCCCGGGAATCACTGTTGGTGTTCCTGCCGGAGCGCTTGGAGTCACGGGCTGTGTAAGTATTGGTCCAATCGGCTGATCAGAGCCCACAGCTGGAGGAACCGGCGGAGGCGCAGCTGGATCGGCAACGGGCGGAGCAGGCGGAGGCGTTACAGTTGGACTCGCAACAGGTGGCTCAGGGATTGGAAGCGGAGTCACCATCGGCGGAGCAGGCGGTGGTGTGACAATTGGAGTTGCTGTTGGAGTTGGAACTGCAACAGGAGATGAAATCGGCGAACCACGTCTCGACTTTTCGTAAATCGATTCAATTTCGCCATAGTACCCGCGGAAATCAGCTTTTTCTTGGACCCAAACAAAATCCGGAAACTCATCACTGATCCAACGTCCACCGACAATGCGTCCGAGGGCATCCAACTCAATGGCGTATTGGTAGACCACTTTCTCGGTCGCAATCGATCGACTGTCGATGAGAGGATCCCAAGTCGGCTGCTCGATTTCAGTAATGTAGTAAACGTCTGTTTCAACAATCACTTCACTCGACGTTGTTGGCGCTGCACCAATGGAAGCACCTTGTCTGTAAAGCTCACGGGTCGAAAATGCATAAATGGGAAAGTTCCACACTTCTGAACCACGACTCAAATCAGCAATCACCGTTTGACCTGAACGACCAACAAGATTTGTGAGAATCAGATGGAACGAGCCTGCATTCGTGTCGCGACACGAAGCAGAGTGGCGCAATTCTGGTCGGGCAGAAAAATCAACTTCACAGCGCTGACCAAGAACTCTGACAGCTGGAAAAAACACAACGCCTTGCGCGTAAGCCAACAACGCTTTCACGTCGCCACTGCCAAAGGGAACATCAATTCCACCCGCACCACGAACAGTCACAGAGGCCGGCTCGTCGAAATTTACCGACGCAGATGCCCAGCCATGACACAATCCGTACCACTGAGGCATGGCAGGATGATTGCGCATCAGCTCAGCCTGTACAGTTGGGAAATCAAATCGCCCCATGTAAATGTCGTATTTTTCTGCGGGAGAAAGCGAAGCGAGCTGCTCGCGTGACATCTGACGAACTTCAGTTTCAGTGAGTCTCGACAAACCAAAAGGTGGCTGAAAACCATTCGTCCACCGCAGCGAAATTCCACCCATGTGGCTCGGCCAATAAATATCGGACCAAGGTGTTTTTAGGGATTGGCCTGCCTGAGGAAGATCTGAAAAAACAACGACCGAACCAGCATCCAGCTGCGCGGGGTTGTTGTAGTTATCCCAAGCCTCCTGAACCTTGTCGCGAGACACGCTCGGACCGCTGTCGCAAGCGCTCAGGAAGAAAAGCATAAAACCGAACAAAAACGGAACTCTGCCCGCGAACCCGCGCATAGAGAAAACCCCCTCAATCTGCAATGCAGCAGAGGGGCTAGTGGCATCTACCAAGGGCGTCAACAAAAATTATTAATGCTGCTGCGGAGAAAGAAGTTGACGCAACGCTTCTGTCGTCTTCTTCGGATCGTGCCGCGCCAGATACATAATCTGCTCTTTGTGAGACAGCCTTTCGAAAGGCACCTCTTCCTGAACTTGTACGCGTTTAGCCGCCGAACCAGAACGCTCGAGCTCATAATCTGCAATGGTGAGCTGTTCATCGGAACGCTTATCGGGATCAAACGTCAACCAACGGAAGTATGGTCTGAGCAGTGCGAAATAGAGGAATATCATCGCGAGAATCGACACTGTCGCAATTATACCCGTTTGAATAAGAGATGTTTTGCGCGCCGTGAGCGATGCTTGCTCTGCAACAGCCAGCTCATCCAACTCGAAGGGTGCATTCTCAACAGTAATTGTGTCGCGGGTGTCCTGAAAACCAATTGCATTCTTCACAAGCTTTGTGATCATCGCAATCTCTTCAGGCGTTCGAGCAACATACTTTCCATCAACAAGTTTGCCATCCACAAGCACAGCTGTTGAAATCTTCTTTATTGCACCCACAGGCTCAACGATTTTGCTTACGGTTCGCTTTACATCGAAATTCAAAGTTTCCATCACTTGCTTGTTGCTGCTTGAGCTACCGCCTGCTGCGGTGTCTTCTTTCTCTCCAGGCAGGTTGCTTTTTGCTCCGGGCACTCCAGTTGGATTCAGACCCTGACCCTGTGACGACTGCTCGTTTTTCTGTGATCCCAACACAACGGTCCGTTCGGGATCCACATCCTGAACTGTCGTTTCGACTTTCTTGTATTCGACTTCGGCCTGAACTTTGGCAACCACCTTGTTGTGTCCAACAACACGACCAAGAATTTCACGGATGCTCGTTTCGAGTTCGCGCTCGATGCGCCGCTGGTACTCGCGCTGCGCGCTGGTAATTCGGTCTAATCCACCATCTTCCTCTTCTGGTTTCGTCAGCATGTTGCCAAGTTC
>CAYWSV010000009.1:5076-19813 GCA_964460155.1 uncultured Oligoflexia bacterium
TGTTTGGATCGAGTCCCTCAACAGCACGGGCAACCAAGTGCAAAATACCCTGCACCTGCTTTGGGCTCAGCGATTTGCCCGGCTTGAGACGAAGCATGATGCTCGCCGTCGCTGGCTTTTTGTCTTGAGCAAAAACGGCCTGATCGGGCAAAACGATATGAACACGACTGGACTCAACAGGATCAAGCTTGTTGATACTGCGAGCGAGTTCACCCTGAATCGCACGAACCTTACTCACTCTTTGATCAAAGTCTGTCATTCCGAAGGAACTTTGGTCGAACTTTTCCCAACCCACCGAAACGCCGTTGCTGGGTAATCCTTCCTGAGCAAGAATCATTTTGTATTCATTTACTTTTGCATCAGGCAAAAGGAGCGAGCCACCCTCGATTTTGAAGTCATTTACGTTTTGTTTCTTAAACAAAGCAAGAATAGACGTACGGTCTTCATGAGACAGATTTGTATATGCAACCTCAAAATTGGCGGCGGGTCTATAAAATGTAACTGCAAATAAAATTGCGACTACGGTAAGCACGCCGACAGCGAGTGCAATTTTGCGTCCAGTCGTCAGTCCCTTAAGAAAAACGGATGACTGTGAACGAAATTGGTCAAAAAATGTTCTCAGTCTTTCAAACATCGTTCCCACACTCACTCAAAATGATGTGATTCAAAAACACATTCATCCGAAGCTAAAAAAAATTAAACCTGCATGCGCATCACGTCTTGATACGCCTCAATTGCCTTGTTCCTCATCTGAACAAGCATATTGAAACCCAGCTCAGCTTTAGAAACTGCGAGCATTGTTTCGTGAATGTTGCTTGATTTTCCGGTCGCCAAATCCATCGAGGCCTTATCGCTTTCGCGCATACCTTTGTTGACGTCGGCGAGTCCCTCTTTCAGAAGATTCAAAAACTCACTCTTGTCCTCGGTTCCGCCGACTGCCGCTTTTGATTTCCCTCCAGAACCCCCTGAAATCGATCGTAGATCGCTTTCAATGGAGCCCAGATCCATGGGTTTTGCGGTGGCACTGCGAATCATGGCTTATCCCCTTATCCGCGACCGATATTGATTGCCGTGTTGGCCATTGATTTAGTTGCATTCAGTGCTGTCGTATTCGCTTCGAATGCACGGTTAGAGGTGATCATGTTGACCATCTCTTCCATCACGCTGATGTTGGGCATAGCAACCATTCCATTCTGATCTGCATCAGGATGGCCAGGGTTGTAGACCATTTTTGGCGCTTTTTGGTCTTCAATAATTCCGTCGACTTTAACTTCCTTGAGATTCGGATCGAAGGCTTGGCGCATAAGATTGTCGAACGTTGCTCCCGAATCACGAGCCGTAAAGACAACATCTTTTCTCTTGTAAGGGCCGCCTTCTTCTGTGCGGGTGGTGTTCGCGTTTGCGAGGTTGGATGAAATCACATTCATACGTACGCGCTCTGCTGCGAGTGCAGAGGAGCTGATTTTCAATCCATTAAGGAAGCTCATAAATATTACCTCCCGCCATTAATTCCGTATTTAAGCATGGCAAGACGACGGTTGAGCAGCTCAACCGTCGCCCTGTAGAGAGTCTGGTTCCAGGCCAAATCAGCCATTTCAGAGTCAAGGTCGACAGTGTTTCCGTCGTTACCAATGCTCTCGGTTGGCTTTACGTGAAGGTCACCGCGCAGGTCGCCGTTCACTGTTAGACCTTGATGTTTAAAATGACGGGCATCTGTGGCCTGAACCTGCATTTTGCCGTCATTCCCTACGGCCGCCCGAAGCTGTTCTTCGAACTCATAGCCGAGTGCCCGGTAACCAGGTGTCTGCGCATTCGAGATATTACTCGTGATGACGTTTTGCTTGATGAGCCTTTGGTTCAAGCTCTCTTCAAGCACGGCATCAGTTTTTGCGAAGACCTGGTTACTGGTAATTTTCATATATTCTTACCTTCAACCTCGTATCCGCACTCGACGAGTTCGTTGAGCTTGTAGCGCAAAGCGCGCAAAGAGATGCCCAACGCTTTTGCCGTGTGCGTCCGGTTTCCGTTCATACGGCGCAAAGTTTGCAGGATCAGGCGTTGCTCAAGCTCGCGCAGCGTGATCTGCGGAAGAGCGTCGCTCATGGCCACTTCCGTGCGGCTGTTTGCCTTCATCAGGTGAAGTTCTTCAACGCTGATGTAGTCGCGAGTCGCAAGCAACACTGAACGCTGAATGACGTTGCGCAGCTCACGCACGTTTCCAGGCCATGTATAGGTTCTGAGGGCCTGCTTCGCTGTTGGCGACAGCTGCACGTTCTTGGAGAACTGCATGTTGTATTCTCTCAGGAAGATCTCTGAGTAGAAGTCAACGTCGACTGTACGTGTGCGCAAAGGCTCGATGTCGAGCTGAATGACGTGCAGCGTGAAGTACAACGCATTGCGGAATCTCTGCGCATTCACTTCGTCATTAATGTTCTTGTGCGTACACGCGATGACGCGCGCATCTGCAGCAGTACCACGACGAACCGCGCCCTTATTTACATCCTGCTCTTTGAGGATACGCAGAAGCTTGAGCTGCAATTGAGGATCAAGCTCAGTAATTTCGTCGAGCATAAGTGTACCCGACTCAGGAGCACGCGGAAGACCATATTCGTTGCCTCCGCGATGGCCCGCGAAAATCTCCATTTCGAAGAAGTTTTGAGGAACGTTGGAGCAGCTGGCCACAACAAAGCGACCGCGATCGCGTCCGCCGGCAATGTGGATTGCTTTTGCGAGTGTTTCTTTCCCGGTGCCGCTTTCACCAGTAATCAGCACAGGTACTTTAGTTGGGGCAACTGTCCGCGCAACCTCGAGAATTTTGTACATCTTCTCGTCACGTGTGGGAAAATGGCGAAGCATTTCTTCTTCGCTAATGCGGCCTTCAACATTTGCGAAGTTCGCACCGAGATTTGCAACAGCACGACCGTTGTCCAATCCGGCTGCGCCGTTGAAATTTGCATTCTCCAAGTCAAACAATCCCAATGGCCTGGCTTCACTCATCTGACGTCCTCCCCCAAATTTGTTGGCGTTAGCGAATTCTCTCCAGTCTCTCGCTCGCAAGAGACGAAAACTTTTTGTCGTTGATGTCTGCAGCAGAGATCTGCCACGCGGACTTGGCCTTCTCGATCATTCCCGCGCGTGCATAGACGAGTCCTGCCTTGTACGAGGCCTCTGCTTTTTTAGTTGTCTGAGCTAAATTTGCGACCGCCATGTAGACATCGCCGGCTTTGGCAAGGCGACCATTGTTGCGGAGATCGTCGGCGTACCCCATGAGCGCACCTTCGATACGGCGCGCTTCATCGTCGTTGCGCGGAGATGTCGTCAGCAGAACATCAAAGACCTTGTCGGCGTCCTCGCGCCCACGTGCCGCATTGGCAAGAGTCACCAACATGCCTGCATCGCGTTCGACGTATCTTCCGAATTTCATTTCATCGAGCAGAATGTACTGTGCTGTCTTGGACAAGTAGGGAGAGCGTGCCGACTCTTTGAGCGCCGCTGTCGCACGCTCGGTGAGGCCTGTATTTTTTCGCACATCACTGGCAAAGAGCTTCTTCAGCACGGCCTCGGCTTTGTCTGAGGCTCGCAACTTTTGATGCAGCTGAGCCATCAAAGCGTAGGCCTCATTTTTCTTTGTTTCATCGGAAGTCACGTTGGAGAAAACTTGCAACAAAGCAAGCGCACGTTTGGAGTCGCCAACCGACAACCAACCATCAACACGAGCCATCAGCAGGTCGGGCTCTCGCAAGGTGAAGTCCATTAGCCCAGAACGAGCGCTGCGCTCGAACTCTGCCAATGCTGGAAAATCTTTCTTGCGTGCAAGTTCATCAACAATAAAACGAACGCGATTTGAAAGCTCTGCATCCAAGACCGCGCCGCGAGGATCGGCCCCGTAGCGGCCCTTGAATCTTTGTAGAGCAGCATCTGCACTTACGGCGTCGAGCTGACTGACAGCGAATTTTGTTTGGACGTATGCGCATGATTGTTTCACAGAATCCGAAACGAACTGTCCATTCAGACACGTCTGCAGCGCGGCCTGATGAGCACGTGCGGCTTCAGGACGACTCGCCATAACAGGCTCGAGCAGGCGCAATGCTGCGCCAATCCTTGCTGCCCAAGGCGCTTTGTCGTTGGCTGCTATCTCGGTGTAGCGCTCCGCTCCATCTCCGGTACCGGCATTGCCCTGCTTAGCAAGCTTAAGATCCGTCAGGCGCAGCTGACCAAGCGCAGAAATTTCGTGTGCTGGAAAGCGACTGACCAAGGTTTGAAGATAATCGTTTGCAAGATCTGCCTTACCTTCCGTGTAGGCAGACTCACCAGCCATCCAAAGCAAACGAGGACTGTCCTGAAAGCGACGGGCGTTCAGCGATGTCAGACGTCTGAATAAAACAAGCGCCTGTCGTGGTTGCCCTGCTCTGTAGAGTGTTGTCGCGAGTTTTTCGACCGAGTCGAATTCCTGAGTTCCGCCTGCATCGGCTCCCGCCTGACGCTCGAGGGCTGCAAGAGCATCGGCGCCAACTGCAACAACTGATTCCAGTCGTTTGAATTGACCACCAGTCTCAGCCGCAGAAGCGGTATAAGAGGGTGTGCTCGAATCTCTTTTGCTCGGTGCCTGTACTGCCTTGGGTGTAGCGCTTTCATCAGGAAGATCGATCTCAACTGGACGAACGACCTGCGGACGAGGCATTACGGGCTGTGTTGACTGCGCATCTGCAAGGTCTTTCAACCTTCCAGTTGCGTCGTCCTGCCACTTCCATTCTTGTTCAAAGCTGCGCGGCTCAATGGGCTCAGTTTTCCAGATGTCGACCACGAGTCTCCACGGATTTTCCTGAGGCGTTACGAGCCATGCCAACGGCGCGTTCTTCAGCTGAAACGAGAGAATCACGTCGCCGTTTTTCTCTTCAACGACCACGCGATGAATGTATCGAGTGTCATAAAATCGACTGACGTCGAATTCAGAGGCCCGCGCCGGGCTCACTCTGATTTCCAACGATCGCGAGTCTTTTAGATATCGGGTCGCAAAGCGTCTTGGGACATCGAGATCAAAAGATGCACGGTAGCTGTCTTTGCCTGCTGCAAAAGGTTCGGTTATCCGGTTTTTGCCGTCTGCACTTCCGGCGCCAAAGGCCATTGCAGCTGGCACAAGACAGCCGAGCAGCAAAAACTGGCCAATGTACTTTGCAGAACCGAGCACGCAAACCCCCGTTCGAAAGACGCCGCTTTCACGAGCGTGTCCTCACAATTCCGAGATTAGCGCAGCCCAAAAAATTAAGTTCTGTCTGGTTTTTGACCTAATAATCCTTTTGACACAAACAAAAGTGCCGCATTTTTTTCTTCAATCATTCTCGTAATCAATTTTCCGACACCCTCAGAAATTCCGACACATGAGGTTTTTTTTGACGTGTTATTTCTGTGACGACGTCACCATAAATGACTATTTCCATACACTCACACAGGCTGGTGGCGTTAGTGGAGAACAATCGCGTTCTATTTGACCACCCCTCAGCGCGAATGTCGCAACTAACCGATTTCCATTCCAATCCTTGTGAAACCTGAGGGAATCCCTAAGTAAATAAAAATCTCCCAGCAGAGTCAGGTCACTCCAGCCAACCGTAACTGCAAAAGCTCCCTGCCAACCCCAAACATTTCCGCATGTTCGTTGCGCCATACAGAACTGATTTCCATTTCGCTCGAGGATGTGAATAGTTGTCGGAGCACCCACAGAGCTTGGATCCAAATGTCGTTCGCATGGGATGACAGCTGTAATTCTGCGAGGATCTTCAGTCCCTTGTTGCGCCGATCCTGCATCGGGCTCAACAAAATGAATCAGCAAATCAGTACACTGATCCTCGGCCCTCGCTGTTGGCGTCAGCAACACAACCGCAAATGCAAACGTCAGGAAAAGCAAGCGATTATTGGTCATTTTTCGTTTTCCTTTCTCTTATTGGATCTCGGTCTCTTCGACGAGTGCATCGCAGCGAACACTAAAGGACCTATATTGATAGCCCAACCAGAAGCTCACTGAGGTCCAGCCGATTGGAAAAGGAACAGTATTTAAGAAGAACGAATGCTCATGTTTGACATCTGTGCAGTACCTTCGTTGACAACTCCCCAACTGCGAAACCTTTGACGATTTGGGGCTCACTGTGTCTCCGAGTGTCACTGCGTCATTCACACTGGGACTCATCTCGGATCGGGGCATCAAACAAAAATCGATAACCGTAAGGCCTGCGTGAATTCCCCAGCGGGGCATCTTGCGCATGGCAACTCGTGCAACCAGATCTCCGTCGCCTGTTCCGGCATCGGAGCAAATCAGGGCGGGTTCAACTCCGCCTGTCTGGTGCTCGCATTGAAAGCCAGCAGCGAACCCCTCTGAACTCAAAAAGACAACAACAGCGAATGCAATCCAACGAAGATTCAAAACAACCGAATGGCACATCATCACAGGCCTCCTCAGATTGTGTCTTCAGAACAGCGGAGGTCAGCATAGTTTTTGTCGGCACGAACTCAAGTTTGGATTCATACTTGAAGAAAACAACGCAACTTTTAATTTTAAAAGAGTCTTCTTTGAGGACCTGCCAAGCGCATGCGGAATGCAATTGTCAGCCTTCGCACACGCGACCCTTTTTCCTTTTTCTTTCCGCAGGTAAACTGCCGCGACATAAAGTCTGTGTGGAGAAAACGAACTGATGTTCAGAGCGGCAAGAACACTTATATTCTGGTTGTTTTTCGTCATTACGGGTCGGGCAATGCAACTGATCCTCTCACTCAAACTCAGAGGGGTTGATGATGAGCTACAACGTCAGCGCTTGGCACAGGAGTTTCGTCTTCGCTGGTCAGCCCTCATCTTAAGACTCTTTTTTGGGGTCCCTGCGCTTGATGAACTCAAAAATCAGGCCTCCCATCTCCCCAACCAGTTTATTTTGATTTCGAATCATCGCAGCAACCTTGACCCTTTGTTCGTTTCCGTCATCGGCAGGTCGTTGGTGTTCCTCTCTAAAAAAGCTGTCCTTAAGTCACCTGTTGTTGGTCGATGGATGAGGCTCTGTGGCGATATATCCGTCGATCGCGGCGAGAAATCGAGCCGCGGACAAAGCCTCAATGACATGCGTGAACGTTTGGAACGTGGCGACTCTCTCCTGATTTTTCCCGAGGGCACGCGTCAGACCGATCCTCATCTTCCGCTGGGTGACTTCCGCGACGGCGCATTCAATCTCGCCTCTCAAACAGGTATTCCCATTGTTGCACTCGTCCTCAAGGACACCGGTTGCATCTGGAAAAAAGGCAGTTTCCTGCTCGACCCTCAGCCACTCCAATATGCATTCTCTGAGCCAATTACGGCAACAAATCGGCAGGCTCAGGAGTTGAAAGAACAGTGCATTCAAACTATGAAAACCATGATTCAAACTCTTTCTGTTAAACAGTAATTCGAAAAAAGGAAGACACTCGTGGAATATCGTCGGCTCGGCAATTCAGGACTTATGGTCAGTGCGCTCTCCTATGGCTCATGGATTACTTTTGATGCGAAGTCAGCAGAGGCTCAGAAGCAATGCATGTTTGCCGCCTACGATGCCGGGATTAATTTTTTCGACAACGCCGAGGTGTATGCCGGCGGTGAATCCGAAGTCGTCATGGGAGACATCATTGCCAAGGCTGGTTGGGAACGCGATAGCTACATCATTTCGAGCAAAGTGTTTTGGGGAGGCAATAAACCTACCCAAAAAGGTCTCTCGCGTAAGCACGTTGTCGATGCATGCAACGCAGCTCTGAAGCGCCTTAAGGTCGAGTACATCGATCTCTATTTTTGCCATCGTCCCGATGCAAACACGCCCGTCGAGGAAACCGTCCGAACGATGAATGACCTCATCCATCAGGGCAAAATTCTTTACTGGGGAACCAGCGAATGGCCTGCTGATCTCATCATGCAGGCGCACGCTGTTGCAAAAGAGAACCGCCTTGTGGGGCCAACAATGGAACAACCCCAATACAACATGCTGCACCGCGAGCGTATGGAAAAAGAGTACCTTCGTCTCTTCAAAAATTTCGGAATGGGTACAACTATTTGGTCGCCTTTGGCATCGGGTATCCTGACAGGAAAATATCTCAACGGTATTCCCGAGGGCAGCCGCTTTTCCAAACCCGGGATGGAGTGGCTCAAGGATATCTATCTCAACGACAACATAGACTCGCTCAATCAAAAGATTCGTAATCTTCAAAAATTGAGTCAGGAACTTGGAATGAGCCTTCCACAGCTAGGAATCTGCTGGTGTCTGGACAACCCAAACGTCAGCACCGTCATTCTGGGTGCATCGCGCATCGAGCAACTCAACGAAACTCTCAAGGCCAATGATCTGCGCAGCAGAATCACCAAAGATGTGATGACTCAAATTGACCTCATTCTTGGAAACGTGCCAGCACCCGAAAGAGTCTTTTGATCCAATTCCAAGAACTCTGTGGGTTTTCTTCCTTCCGCTGGTCCGGTAGGATCCACCCATCCAATTCACATACAAATAGAACGAAGGACGGCGATGGAAGCGTTTTTTTCCACTGAAATAATGATGAGCCTGCTCACCCTGACGGTGATGGAGGTTGTTCTGGGAATCGACAACATCATTTTCATAAGCCTGCTTGCAGGGCGTCTTCCCGCAGAACAACGCGACAAAGCGCGTCAGCTGGGTCTGGGGCTTGCGGCTGTGATGCGTGTTGGTTTGTTGTTTGGCGTAGCTTGGCTTGCGTCGCTCACCGCACCCCTCTTTCAAGTTGCCGGAATCGACATCTCCGTCAAAAGCTTAATTCTCCTCGCTGGAGGGCTCTTTCTTCTTTATAAATCGACCAAAGAGATTCATCACAAAATCGAACAGGCCGATGAAAGTGGAATTAAGGCAGGTCTCAGCATGACATTTGCGAGTGTCATCACTCAAATCATTCTCATCGACCTTGTTTTCTCGATTGACTCCATCATCACAGCCATTGGCATGACTCAAAATACGCTCATCATGATCATTGCAAACCTCGTCGCGCTTGCGCTCATGATTATCTTTGGCAAATCCATTGGCGACTACGTCGATAAACATCCATCCATCAAGATGCTCGCACTGAGCTTCCTGCTGATGATTGGCGTGCTACTTGTCGCAGAAGCCTTTACCTACAAGATTCCTAAGGGCTACCTGTATTTTGCCATGGCGTTTAGTGTGATTGTTGAGATGCTCAACCTCAGAGCTGGAGCGCGCAAACACTCGACTCCCGCTTAATCCTCGTAGTGGTAATCGATCACCGTGAAGAGCATAGGGCCTCGCGGTGTTTCGATTTCCAGCTCATCTCCCTTTTTGGCTTTCAATAGCCCTGCACCGACTGGCGATTTCCAGGAAATCTTTTTCGCCATCAAATCGGATTCATCTTCGCCCACAATCTTATAGGTGCGACGCTGACCGTTCTCATCTTCAATGACAACGGTTGCGCCAAAACGAATACAATCCGGATTCTGCTCTTTGGGATCAATCACACGGGCTATTTCTAAACGTTTGTTGAGAAACCGAACACGTCTGTCGATCTCGCGCAAACGCTTTTTACCATATTGGTACTCGGCATTTTCCGAACGGTCGCCCTGCAAGACAGCTTGCCGCACTTCGTCGACAATTCTTGGGCGTTCTTTTTTTAACAAAAAGTCTCTTTCGTCCTTGAGCTTTTGAAAGCCTGCGGGCGTGATGAGATTGTTCCGCTCAAGGGGCTGAGAGGGTTGGCGGTCGTCAGACTTCAACGACCTTCTTGGTGACCTTCCGAGCATGACGTTCACTCCTGCCTGCATCGCTCCCTGCGGGTTCGTACGCAAGGGTGAGCTGGTTGTCTGCTACGTCAACAACACAGTGCCCCCCTTTGGCAAGTGGACCAAACAACAACTCCTTCACAAGCCGCTGTTTAACCTCTCTGTCCACCACTCGCTCCAAGGGTCGTGCCCCCATGGCCGGATCGAATCCTTTCTCCTTCAGCCAACGGAGCGCAGCATCAGTCACCGCCAGAGTCACTTTCTTGGTCTGCAGAGTTTCGCGCAGGGCAGTTAGAGATTTTTCAACAACTTTGAGCATGACCTCTTCGCTCAGTCGATGGAAGCTCACAACAGCGTCCAAGCGGTTGAAAAATTCGGGTGAAAATTGCTTCTTTACAGCCTCAAGCGCACGGGTTTCGGTGCTGTCGGGCATGAATCCCAAGCCCTGCCCGCTGAGCTCTCGTGCTCCGGCATTGGAGGTCAAAATCAAAATTGTATTGCGAAAATCCGCAGTCCGGCCACTGGCGTCTGTCAAACGCCCACTGTCCATGACCTGCAACAAAATATTGTGAACCTCGGGATTCGCCTTTTCGATTTCGTCGAGAAGAACAACGCAATAAGGTGTCTTAGTCACAGCCTCGGTCAACAGACCACCCTCATCGTAACCCACGTACCCCGGAGGAGCTCCCACCAAGCGCGACACCGTGTGACGCTCCATATATTCGCTCATATCGAAACGATGAAGAGTCACCCCTAAACTTTTAGCCAATTGCTTAGTGAGTTCGGTTTTACCGACTCCCGTGGGGCCGGCAAAAAGATAACAACCCACAGGCCTATTAGGATGTGAAAGCCCCGAACGCGACATGTGGATTGCAGAAACGATCGTCTCGATTGCGGCATCCTGACCAAAAATGGCACCTTTCAGATCACTCTCGAGAGTCTTCAATTGAAGCTTTTGATCCGCACTCACCGAACGCTCGGGAATTTGAGCCATCGCAGCAACAACTTTTTCAATGTCTCGCATCTGCACGGTTGGAATCGTTTTGGAGGCTGCTGCGTCTGTGCGCAGCGACACCTTTGCTCCAGCCTCGTCAATCACATCTAAAGCTTTGTCGGGCAAAAATCGGCCATGAATATGCTGCACAGAAAGTTCAACCGCACCACGAATCGCATTCTTGGAATAAATCACTCCGTGATGTTCTTCATAGCGGCCTTTGACGCCTTCAAGAATTTGAATCGTTTCTTCGGCCGTTGGTTCACGCACTTCAATTTTCTGAAAACGACGGCTTAGTGCGCGATCTTTTTCAATGTGGGCCCGATATTCTTTGAAGGTTGTTGAACCAATGCAACTGAGCGAAGCATCGGCTAAGCTAGGTTTCAGAAGGTTTGAGGCATCCATTGCCCCACCACTTGTTGCACCCGCTCCCACGACAGTATGAATTTCATCGATAAATAAAATTCCTCTCGGCCGAGCTTCAATAGCCTTCACCACGGCTTTGAGACGTTCCTCGAAATCACCCCGATATCGTGTGCCCGCGAGCAATGCGCCCATATCGAGCGAATAAATCTCGGCCTGCTGCAAACGTGCAGGAACACGCTTGTGAACGATGCGGGCTGCAAGACCGTCAACAACTGCTGTTTTACCGACTCCAGGATCACCGACCAAAATAGGATTATTCTTTGTCTTACGACATAGAATTTCGATCATGCGCTCGATGAGATCATCTCGTCCAACAATGGGGTCAACTCGCCCCTCGGTGACTTTTGTATTTAAAAGAACGCAAAACTTGGCCAGCGGATCATCTTTCGAATTTGCTGCTTGAGCGTTCGTCGCGGATGAATCGCGCGGAGAGGAATCTGTTCCGCCACGCTGCGCACCAGCGAGTGCATGTGAATAAAATTGAATAAGCTCGAGCCGATTGAGTCCCTGTTCTTCAAGAAACCATGCAGCATGACAGTCGGGCTCGTTAAAAATTTCGATGAGTATTTTGCCTGTGTCTACAACTTCACGGCCAGCACTGCGTACACGAACCATCGTGCGATGAATCAGCCGCTCGAGTGCAAGAGTCATGGTCGGCGAATAAGCTGCATCATCTGATTCAGAATCAGACACCTCAACAATGGGCGAGTTATCTTGAAGAAATTTCTTTAACTCCTCGCGGAGAGGATCAACCCGACCACCACAACTTTCGAGAAGCTCTTTGACCGAAGAGTCATCGAGCAAACTCAGCAGCAGGTGTTCGATTGTCAGATATTCATGACGATTCTGCGTCGCATACTGAAACGCTGACCTGATGCATTTTTCCAGTTGTGGGCTCAGCACTCGTGTTACTCCCGTTCCAGTGTTGTCAGCAGCGGAAAACCGTGCTGTTTGGAAAAGTCGTTCACCTGTCTCACCTTCGTTTCCGCAATCGAAAACGGAAAGACCCCGGCTATTCCCTTTCCTGTTTTATGGACCAGCAGCATGATCTGCACGGACTCCATTTCATTTTTTCGGAAGAATTTCTGCAGCACATGAATAACGAACTCCATGGGAGTGTAATCATCATTATTCAAAACCACCTTATACAGCGGAGGTTTGGCCAGTTTCTGGTCCGGAAGCGTGAGCAGATCATTGCCCCATTCATCGCCCGGACTCGAATCAAAGGGCTTCCTTTCACCCGACATTACAATTCATCCCCTTCGGCATACCGTGAAACTTGCTCTTCTAAAGATGTGAAATCAATGAATGATGGGGCGGAATCACAAAAAGCTCAACACGACCGACACCAGCTGCCAAAAGGCCAACTTTTGCAGCAGCGGCGCGAGACAAATCGATAACGCGACCGCTTACAAAAGGACCGCGGTCGTTCACGCGAACAATCACGTAACGGCCGGTTGCCGTCCTGCGCACAAGCAGTAACGTCCCAAAGGGCAGTGTGGGATGGGCCGCAGTGAGCTGCGAATCATCGTAAGTTTCGCCATTCGCGGTCTTTCGGCCAATGAATGAAGCCCCGTAGAAAGAGGCCCAACCCCTCTCAAGCAACTCCCATTCCTCAGGAATTTTATCTTTCCGGACTGTCCGCCCAAAGGGCTGCAAGCTCGCGCAACTCCCAAGAAAAAACAACGCCATCAACAGAGTCGGTAAAACTCCTAAGAATTGTCGTCTCATCCCGGTTTTTTTCCTCTTTACTTCCATATGAAAGTCATCTACCGCTGGCCGCCGCTCAGTGATCATAAATCACTGCAACGGAATTGGGGAGAACACCATGATTCGCTCACTTGGTTCGGTTTTGGCCCTCGCCTCGCTGCCCTTAGTCATTCTGACCACCTCAGGCTGCGAGAAACTCGCATCTAATGCGGCTGAGCAGAAGACTCCAGTGACGCCGCAGTCGTCGTCTTCACTCGAAACCGTCAATCTCCCCCACACTCCTGTGAAATGGCAGAGCATTGGGAACTGCTGGGCCTACGCCGCTTTGGGCTGGGTCGAATCCATGATGTTGCGCGACCCCGCTTTGGCGTTGCCCAACTTCTCTGAGACCTACGTCACTTATCGTCACTACGAACTGCAGTTGTCCGACCCAAGCATCGATGAACTTCAAACAGGCGGATCTTTTCAGGAAGCAGCCGAAATCACGGCGCGCTATGGACTGATGAACGAGGGCGATTTCGCTCCCGACGAAGCAACTCTGTCCAAGAGTGAGCGGCAAAAAAGAGCAACAAATTATCTGAACGAAAGCCTCAAGACAGGCCTGCTCTCTCAATCGAGAGATCCTCGCACCGTGCGTGCTGAACTCGACAAAGCGTTTGGCGTTCAAATGGATTTGTTGAGAGACAAAATCATTTCTGCATCATCCATCAAGGTCCCCGTTGGGCGCGGTTCAACTGGTCCTCTTGACGAGGTCATGCTGAGCTGGCGCGAAATTCCATGGCCCTACTCGTGGGAAGATTATCCTCAGGATGGGCGAACTGACCCCAAGCCCCAGTGGAGTGGTGAACTCACCGACGCGCAAGTGCGCGTGATGCGCCGAGTGATGCGCGCGATGAACGCTAAGTATCCCGTTGTCATCAACTGGTTCGTAGACTTCCGTGCAATGAATCAATCGGGTGTTTTCGATTTGCAGACTCTAAGGCAGTCGCAGGCCACAGTCCGCCAAGGATATCATTCCACAGTGCTCGAAGACTACATCGCTCAGGGCATCAACCCGGCAACAAATTTACCCTTCGAGACACCCGAGGGCGAAGCACCTGATGCAATTAAATCGCTTGCTGTTCAGTTTGGTTCAATCAAGTCGTTGATTGTTAAGAACTCATGGGGCGGCTCCGAGCGCCTCGACCGTCCTAGCTATTTCAGAGATGGTGAAAAGGGATATCACAAGCTAAGCGTTGATTACATGCTCGCTTATCTGCCACGTTTCGACGAAACCACGGGCGAATTCGATGGCTATACAACTGGCGTCAACAGTTTCATCGTTCCTCCCGGCTTCTAAAGAATGTAGCCGAAGCCAGCTTGGAAGAATGTGACGATGTCTTTCTGCTGGCTTTGTCCTGCATAAGCAACGTCTTCGGAATATTTGTCTGTGCGTAGATTGTTCCCGACGCAACCCTCAAAAACAAAACGCTTGGACGCAAGCAGCGGGAGCCTCACTCCCGCGATTCCTGTTAAGTGCAGACGAGTAGCTGTACCCGTGCCCGAAAGTTTATCTCCAGGCTCGGATTCATCTTTCACTGTGACAGTTTCTTTAAAAGACATCGTCACGCGCCCACCGAGAAAAAAGTTTTCCGCAGGCTGAATTTCGGTTTCTGCACCTACAAGAAGTCCACTGCGGGTGACTGTTTGAGTATTGGCCGGACTTGTTGCGCCGGCAGACACTTTCAAAATTTCGGTGTGCTTTGAAACAGGAGAAACAAACAGACCAATGCGGGGCAGATATCTAAAACTCAGAGGATATCTGAGCGCAACATCAATTTGCATGTTCGAACCAGTCGCACTGGCCTCTT
>CAYWSV010000009.1:19823-22570 GCA_964460155.1 uncultured Oligoflexia bacterium
GAATCTCGTTAGACACAGGCTTTTTAAAGCTAAACTTTTCCGCACTCCAGTTAGCTATTTGCACTCGAATTCCAAACATGTTGGTCCATGTGCCAACCTTAAGCCGAGGAACGAAGGCTTCAACGGAAGTTCCAAATCCGCTGACTGGAATATTCAGCGAAACGCCCGAGCGGACATTCGCGCCCTGATGAGAGGCGTTTTGGATCAAGACAAATGAGGGCAAGATGAGAGGATTTTCTGCAGGAAGAAGATCTCCTGCTGCGCCATCACCCGCGTCTTTGGAAAGAGCTTCTCCTGCGCGAACGATGTTTAAATTGACTGTCGACTTTCCAGCAGCTGATCTGCGCACGGGGGCAAAAACCCAAACCGAAACCCCTTTAGCGTTTTTTTGCAATTTCTGAAACGCGATTTCGGCAACGACATCTTTTTGGTTCTCAGCAAGAACAAAAAAGCATTCATTTGCAGGAGGCGCGTTTTCGTTGGCGGGTGCAGGCAAGCCGATGCTGTTTCCACCCTTGTCCAATCTGACTTTAAATTTTTTCACAGTTGTAGGAGGAGCATCGGGAAGTGCACGCAAACGGGTTGCATTTTCGGCATCTGGAGTTGGCGCAGGGCAATTGGACTTCGCACCACCAGCCGATGCTTTCTGAGCTGACTTGTTTGCACCAGCAGAGGACTTCCCAGCTCCTGATGTGCTCGGTGTGCTGCTCTCGCTTTTCTCTTGAGCAAACACCGTCGATGTCCAAGCTACAGACATCGACAGAACCAAACCTAAACTAACAAGCCCTTGTCGGATGCCCATCTGCGAAACTCTGACTCCAATTCGTCAAACGACGCGATCTCAAACAGAGTATCCTGCATGTGGTGAATATCAAAGACCCTATTTGCTACAACTTCAGGAATGAACGGCTCTTTTTTGACGAGGTCACTGAGGCTGTGTGGAATTTCACCCACCGACGACACAATTCCTGCACCGTAAATGGTCGTGTCCTCAGCACGTCTCAGCGCTGGCTTATGGGCATTTGGATTCATCAACCCAAATTCAACGGTAAACCAGTATATGCGCCCCAACCAGGCCACTTCTTCATCGGTCTTGGCAGCACTTCCCGCCAAACCATAAGCATGAAAAAATGACGCAAAACGAGCATTCGTAATGAGCGGCAAATGCCCCATAAGGTCGTGAAACATGTCGGGAGCGGGTGTGTACTCGAGCTCAGTTGGATGCCGAATGAAGTCGGTACATGGAAAGCATTTGTTCGCGAGCAATTTAAAAAAAATGCTCTCCGGAACATATCCTTCAACGCGGATAACCTGCCAACCGGTAGCCTTTTGCAATGACCGACTCAACTCGGCCAACAAAGGAACGCGGTCAGAGGGGTAGTTCATGAGTTCACGTCCAGCCAGATATTCATCACACACCCGGCCCTTCAAAATCGCACTTTGTCTTTTGTGGAGCTCAGCCCAAGTGCTGTGTTGCTCGGCTGCGTAGATAGGCGGCCGGATAGCCTCACCGATGGTTCCTTCCGGCGATGGGCTAGGCATGACGGGCGACGAGGGACGCGCCTTAAATTCAACTTCAGTTGAGAGTTTTCCAGCCGGAATTTGAGGAATTGTGACCATATTAAGTCCTCCGGACGTCATTCTGGGCCTCCCATTCTACCGACAAGCTGACAATCGAGAGTTCCAGAAGTGTCCGTCCGTCACCTGTAGTGGTATCGGACATCGACCAAAAAAACTCTAACGCCTCAAAAGTATCAATGATTCATTGAGCTTATAAAAATCATCATTCCTTTCATAACAGAGTGAAGGGCTCTGCGCAAAACTCACGGGCAAGCAGTCGTACGTGTGTCCAAGCCGCCGCTGAACCTCGCTTGCCAGACTGTTATCGCGCCGGTGGCCTGTTCGGTCGTTGCGCAAGACCACAACCGCCCGAGGCAAAAGTCTTTCGACGGCGGGCCAAAAATCGTCCCAAAAATACTTCAGAACTCGCGTCTGTCCGCGACCAACCCCAAAGGCAGGAGGGTCGGAAACCCACACATCCGGACACACCGTTTTACCCGCCTCAACTCTTCGCTCAAGACGCACCAAATATTTTTGTGCAAGTTCAGGAATCACCGCAAAATCAACTTTGTTCAGCTCTGCGTTGCGCTTTCCCCACGAGAGCATCTCGGAGCTTGCGTCAACATTCACCGCAGCACGTGCACCACGCTTACAGGCCACCACAGAAAAACCGCATGTATACGAGAAAAGATTAAGAACCTGCGAATCTGGGCGAATGAGTTCGCGCAAAGCGAGTCGCGCGGGTCGAGCATCGGGAAAAATTCCAAAATCGTTCTTATCGTCAGCGCGAACCTCAAAAAGACAATCATCTTCGCTCGCAATCCACGCCCGTCCAAGAATATTCTCTGGGTCATGAAAGCGAAATTCACCCGCATCGGACCTCACCTTGGCCAGAAGAAATCGTTCTCCGTGAAGAGTGCTTCTGAGCGCCTCGAGAAGAAGATCGACTTGAGAAGAAAATGCTGGATTGTAGATGGTGAGAACAACCAACGGGCCAAAGGAATCAACAAGAACCCCCTCTAAGCCATCGGCCTGACCCGCAAAATATCGACCAATCTCCTGCGGATTTTGTAACCGAGGCTCGCCGACAAGTCGCCGATCTATGGCACGTCGAAATTGATCTTTAATTTGTATCAAGCTCAAACCAACATCCCTCACACTCCGCCCGAAACGGGGGTTCGAAACAG
>CAYWSV010000009.1:22580-37265 GCA_964460155.1 uncultured Oligoflexia bacterium
AACGTGAGTATGGGCGCATTGAACTTTGCCGGCAAGGAGTCCTTGGGGGTTTTCCCACGCAATGAATCCATGGGACTTGGATTTTCGAGCAGCTCCGATCTCACAAAGTCGAGCTCATCAAGCATGGTGCCGCCACTCGTAAGAACATCATCAACAAAAAGAATATTAGTGTGTCGCGACGACTCTGCAGTGGAATTGAAATCGAATTTCTCAAATCCGGAATTATTTAAAGCTTCGGACTTCAAGACCGCGTGACGTCGTCGGGTTGCCGATCCCAAATGCGCACGTCGTCGACCCACATGAGGAAGGCGCATTGAATATGAAAATAATGAATCACCACATGCAGTATTCGCGAAAAACTGGAGTTGAGATGTCCAAAAATCTGAAGGATGCCAATTCAATGAAATCACTCTGCGCAGACTGAGCCTTGGCAGAACCACCAGTGAAATGTGCTCTGAACGAATGAGCCTGACCAGTGCCGAATGCACGACATCACCGTAGATCCGCGCGAATGCATCGATCGCAGTGGGCTCTTGAATATCTTTGGCGCGCAACAACAACTCTCTATGAAAACCCGAGTAATGGAAGAGCGATTGAACACTGGAAAAAACGCCTAGATGACCACAACTGCCACCACACGACATCACTCCACATCGAGAACACCCGGTCCAGCGAAGAGACGCTCCCATTTTTATGCATGAAAAACAAAGACCATCCGAAGACACTGAAACATGAGAAAAACAGAATTTACAGTCGACGGCTGTCTGCAGAGCGACCCGCAATCGTCGATGCCAACGGCGAGGCGCCGCCATGATGATAGGGATGTTTGGCGCGAATTGTTTCACTGCGATACACCTGCTCCAAAAGAACAACGAGCGAAAGCTCGTGAGCCATTGTTGCCTGTGAAAGCGAAAGTAATTTCGACTGCGCTGCGAACTGCTGCAATGCTGCAGGAAGTCCATAAGCGCCGCCAAAAACAAAAGCGACGGTGCGATGACCACGGTCTCGGGCGTCACTCAATTCAGAGGCAAAACGCTCACTCGAGCAGTTGTGTCCGCGCTCATCCAAAAAGAAAAGCAGGCCTCTATCTTGGACGACCTTTTCACATTCTCTGACCAAAAACTGTTCGACGAGTTTTTCAGAATCGAGCGCACGTGAAGGAGAGCTGATCTGGGCCGGAGAAAAACGAGAAACGCGTTGCAAGAGTTCCTCGGCCCAGCTTTTTGCGGGCCCCTGCGCAAGTTTCCATGGCGTGATGAAAAGGTATTGCATGAACTCGACGTCCGTTGCAGCAACGAAAAAAAATCAGAACCAATGCCAAGACGCGCATCACTCAATTAGAGTGATGCGCTCTCAACGTCTTCGCCGCCAACAGAGGCTTTCTTAGGAAGAGCTGCTTTCACTTCAGCAAGAAGCTGAGAAAGTTCTTGCTCGCTTGGAGTCATGTAGCGTCCCTTGCTCCACAATTGCTCCAACGCATAAAGTTCACGCGTTGGTTCTTGGAAAACATGGACAAACAAACAGCCATAGTCGAGCAAAATCCATGTCCGCTGTTCACGTCCATCGACAGCCACCGGAAGCAGTCCAAGTTCATCGCGGAAGAACAAACGAATGTCTTCTGCAACAGCCGCAACTTGACGCGCGTTCGTAGCACTCAAAATCGCGAAGTACTCCGTGAACGCACCCTGATTGCGAAGGTCGATGGCTAACGGACGCGTTGCCTTCTTCTCCAAACCAATGGCCAGCGCGAGTTTCACCAACTCTTCACGCTCGAGAATGCGCTCTCCAGCACGAATGATATTTTGTTCTTTTGACGTCTTTGCCATTTCAGTGGCCCTCCTTCAGTGCGTCCAGCATTTCAACAACTTTGTCCAGCATGTGTGTGATTCCTTGCCGGCGCGCAGAGCTTAGCTCCATAAATTGAACATTTTTTGCTTTTAGGTATGTGCGGAACTCTTTGATTGCATCTTCATTCTGATAAACGTCTTCGCCTTCAGGCTGAACGAGATCCAACTTCGAAAGGACTGTGAGCCGTGGCCGCGTGAGCAACTGCTTGTCGTACAACGAAAGCTCAGTCAGAATTCCTTCATAGTCTGAAATCATCGCCTCGGCAGTCTCTTGGCTTGCATCAATCAGATGAATCAAAATGCGCGTGCGTTCGATATGACGAAGAAAGTCGTGTCCTAATCCCTTGCCTTCGCTTGCTCCAGGAATGAGTCCAGGAACATCGGCCACCACAAAAGGATCGGCGTCTTTGTGACTCACAACACCCAAGTTTGGCACAAGGGTTGTGAAAGGATAGTCGGCAACCTTCGGACGTGCTGCAGAAATAACAGTAATAAGTGTGCTCTTACCAGCATTCGGAGCACCAATAATTCCAACATCGGCAATCATCTTGAGTTCAAGACGAATACTTTTACGTTCGCCCATTTCAGGTGGAATTGTTTTGGTCGGAGCCTGATTGCTGGATGAAACGAAAACGTGGTTACCCACTCCGCCTTTTCCGCCTGTGGCAACAACAAGGTGTTGCTCGTGCTTGATGACTTCGCCGATCATCTCGCCGGTATCGACATCAAGAACAACCGTTCCACATGGAACCCGAAGAATCAGGTCCTCACCCATTTTACCTTGGCGGTTGTTGGTTCCGCCTTTACCGCCATTTTCGGCTTCATGAATGCGGTTGTAACGAAAGTCGAGCAGCGTATGCAGGCCTTCATCACCCTGAAAAATCACATTACCGCCGCGCCCACCATTGCCACCATCTGGGCCGCCGAATGCAACGTTCGCCTCACGACGAAAGTGAGACATTCCAGTCCCACCGTCTCCAGCTTTCACTTGGATCTCTGCCGTATCAATAAATTTCATTCAGAAAATACTCCGGACCACGCGCTGGCGCGGCTTTCACGCGGACGCTAGCAGAAGGAAATCAGGTGGGAAATAGGAATTTTTAAAAGAACTAACAATAAAAAAACAGACCAGACGCTCAACCGAGGTCTGGTCTGTTTTTATGGGACCGAAGCTATTACGCTTCCGCGCCTGCAGGATAAACGCTGACGCGCTGACGAGTACGGGTAACGAACTCGAACTTCACAACGCCGTCAATCTTGCTGAACAGAGTGAAGTCACGGCCCATGCCCACATTGTGGCCTGGGTGAATCTTCGTGCCGACTTGACGGATGATGATGTTGCCAGCGCGAACGCTTTCGCCACCGAAAGTCTTTACGCCACGATATTTAGGATTACTGTCACGACCGTTTTTGGTACTACCACCGGCTTTTTTGGTTGCCATTGCAAATTCCTCGACTGTGTTAAGCGATCACCGAATACGCCAGATTAGCCTTCAATCTTGTCGATTGTCAGCAGCGTGTATGGCTGGCGATGACCCTGTGTCTTCTTAAGATGGTTTTTGTTGAGATACTTGAAAACGAGCACCTTATCAGCGCGTGTGTGTGCTGAAACAGTTGCCGTCACTTTTGCGCCCGCAACAGTCGGAGCGCCCACTTTGAGGTTGCTGCCGGTGTTGAGCATGTAGACGTCAGAGAAGGAAACCTTAGCGCCGACATCACTCGCATAGTAGTTGGCTTGGATCTTGTCGCCTTCTTTTACTTTGAACTGGCGACCGAAAACATTAATAATAGCGTACTTCGTACTCACAGGCGTATTCCTTTGCAGAGCTAACGCGGACAGCTTCTAGGTTTCTCCCGCGTCTGCGGGGGAGTCCCGATGCAATGAGTTGTTCGACTTAGTGCAATCAGAGCCATCGGTCAAGACACTTTCGAAGGATAAATTAATTTCTGGAATGACAGATGATTGGCGGGAATTCTAATATGATTCAGGGCGGCTAATGGCTTGACTCGCGCTGCCGATCGGTCGATTGGTAAGGCTCCGAATACAAGAGGTGAAGATTTGCTCGGCAAGGAATTGCATATTCACGTAGCACATAGCCCCGATCCCGACGACCGTCTGATGTTTTGGCCTCTGTCGTCTGGACTTGTTCCCAGCAAGGTCGAAGGACGTGAATATCTATTTAGTTTCGAAGAGGCCGATACCCAAGCGCTGAATAAGATTGCCACCGAAGGACGGGCCGATGTTTGCGCTGTTTCGGCCATTCACGCTCTGAGGCTGATTGAAAGATACCAACCGCTCCGCATGGGGGCATCTGTGGGTGACTCTTACGGCCCCGTGGTCGTCGCCCTCAAGGGCGGTCAGGGTGAAGCGGTTTGGAGCGAGGGCCAATCGTCGCGGGCCGAAAAGCTTCATTTATTGACACCCGGCGAAACAACAACCGCGCATACTGTGGCTCAAATCGTCGGTTTGTCATTCAAAACCTGCGAAGCCGTACCCATCGTTCCACTCACACGCGTCTTTGAACATCTCAAGAACTGCGAATCTGCAGGGCAACCGACCGTTGCTCTGCTCATACATGAAGGGCGCCTAACTTTTGCTGACCATGGCTGCCTGAGACTTATGGACATTGGTGAGCTTTGGACGCAACAAACGGGTGCCAGCCTGCCGCTTGGGCTCAACGTCATCAGCAGACAGCTGCCTCATCAGGTGCGCAAAGACATTTCCGATATTTTTGTTGAGAGTTGCCGTTACGCGCTCGTGAATCGTGAGCAGTTCGTTCGCTTGGCACAAATCCCAAGCCACACGTATCACAGCGCGCTCACAGGTCAGCAACTCAGGCATTATTTGGATCTTTACGCCAACGAAACGACTGTCTCTATAGTTGATCGCGATAAAAAAGGCTTTGTTGAATTACTCAACCGCGCAACCGCAGCAGGTTACCTCAAAGGTCAAAAATCTCAGCCGTCGATCGACTGGATTTAAAACGACTTCGACCACTCTTCTTCTTTGAAGCCAACGTGCCCAAAGCCTTGTGCAAGCACGAATGGTCGCTTCACGAGTTTGCCGTGTTGGGCCAAAAGGGCCAGCGCCTCGGTTGGAGTCATTGCAGGTAGCCGTTCACTCATTTTCATCTCGCGGTACAGTTCGCCGCTTGTATTAAAAAGCTTCTTCAGGTCTCCCACGTATCCCAGCATTGTCTCGAGTTCGGCGCGCGTTGGCGGCTGTTCAACAATCGGCAGGACCTCGGCCTCTATTCCACGTGCCTTTAACCAACCCAAGGCTTTCTTGCATGTTGAGCATTTTTCGTAGCTGTAAACTTTCACCATGGCTGGCTCCTTCGAGATTCCGGGGTGTCCCCGACGGCGCATCCTACCTCGTCCGTCTTGATATTCCAGCGGGCCTGGTCTAGGACACCCGGTAATCGTGTGGAGAGGTGTCCGAGTGGCTGAAGGAGCACGATTGGAAATCGTGTTACGGTTAACCCCGTACGAGGGTTCGAATCCCTCTCTCTCCGCCATCTAAACCCCAAGCGGCAGTGCTGCTTGGGGTTTTTGTTTTGGGAAAGTGATTTGCTACAGATTGCTACACGGTAGCTTTTTCAGAGCCCTTGGCTGACCTCCATAACACCATCCAGCTGCGGCACTTTGACCTCAATGGCCTTGGTCTCCGACCGCCGACTCCAATGGCTCTCCGCGAGCTTCGTCAGCGCACCCTTGTGACGTCGCGCGTAAACAAGGGTTGTTTCGAAGTCCGAGTTACCCAGAAGCTGTTGTGCTATCGAGAGGTCGCCCGTCTCGTTATACACATGCCGAGTTCCTCCGTGCCGCAGCACATGGGTACCTCTGTACGGCAGGCGCGCCTCACGGAACGCCCTGTCATAAGCAGCCTGTATCTGACGGTAACTAAAGAACGTGCCGTCGGAATTCTTGAAGATGAGTCCACTGACGCCTCCCGCATAGCATTTACGCAATGCGTCAAAGGTGTCCGGAAACATCGGCTGCTCCTTCACGGGTTCATCTGAGGACGCATTTTTGAAACCCTGTTCTATGAAGTCTGGGGTCTCTTTGCGCCTCAAGTAAACCACGTGCTGGCGAATGGTCAGCCGAGATTTTTGTGGTTCCTGCCAATCGAGAGTCACGTCTTCCCAGCGCAATGCTGCGACCTCGGAAATACGCAACGCTTGGTAAAACTGAACAGTCGCCATGCACGCAAGCAGGCCTCCGTGCAATGCTCGGCTCAACTGATCTCGGAACCTTTCAAACTCCGCAGGCGTAATGTCTTGCGAGGCTTTGTTGGCAGCGTCGCGTGCGACTTTTACAGCCTCGCGATGCCTTCTCTTGATGGGATGAACGTACTTTGTGTCATCGTTGTATTCGATGTAGTAGCGCAAAATAGAGCTCAGCAGTGTGAGCTCATGCTCAAAACTCTTGCGCTGCCAACCGCGTCCATAACAATCCACAAGACGCTTTCTTTCATCAATCCAGCGGTCCACAAATGCCGGCGTGATGGACTCAATCGGACGTTTCATCACCTCTGCAAAATGCAACCGCAAATACTTCTCATAATTGACTTGCGTTCCTTTTGAGAGACGAGAAAACGAGCGACGTTTCCACTGATCCACCACTTCACAAAACAACGGTCCACCACCCTCAAAAGCCGTATTATTGGCCGTCTTTCGAGTTGAAATAAACTGCGTTTTGAGAACAGTTTGAGACGGAACGGTTTGCTCATTTTTACCGCCATCAACGACCCTCATTTGCCAGTTTTTGGCTGCCTCAAGAGAGTCAAACGACTGCGCCACGAGCTTCCGTTCGCCATCAAAATACTCCACACGACGAGCCAAATAATTTGTTCCGCGCGGTGGCTCGCGATACTCGGATCGCTTGCCGTCCCAGACCAAGACCCTTGAAATCAAGGTCACTCCGGCCACAGGACGATAGATTCTTTTCTTGCCTTGATTTGTCTTCGAATTGAATTTTTGAGTCACGGCTTTCTCCTTGAAAAAAGCCACTTCCTCACTTCATTCAGATCGAATCTCACTGCTCGCCCAATTCTCACATGAGGTAATCCTTCGAGCGCCATCATTTTACTGATGAAGCTCGGTGACACTCCCAAGAATTGGGCCAATTCCTCCCTGCCTATGAGCTTTTCAATGAACAAATCGCCGCGCTTTTGAAACAATTCAGCGCGGCATGAACGGGTCTTTAATGAACCTTGAGACAACATTCCAGTCCTCCGTTGCGAGTGTCAGAAAACGGCACTTTATGGCAGTCAGTATGAGCCCATCGTCAGCTCAATTTTTTGATCAATTGAGTTGGTCGTCTTCCAGTACACTCCAATGGTTTTTTGATGAGTGATCTTTTTGAAGTTGAAACATGCGCGAAATTGATTGCATTGGAAAATTCCAATGTTCCAATGAAGTTTCTATAGAACTTCCAATGCAAATTGGTGCTTGGTAACTCTGGTTTTCGAACCCCCTTGAAATTGGAACTGCATGCCATGGATTCATAAACACGGTGGCGTAGTGTGTGGTGAGTTTTTGGACGAGTCGATTCGCGCAAGCGAAGAGGGTCGGACGAAAACGAACGGCGTAGCCAAGAGGGGCGAACGCGACAGCGTTCGGGACCCCGTGTGGCGCAGCGGAAAGCAAGGACTCGAAGAGGCCGCGTCCCATGGGACTTCCGTTGGTCGCAGCGAAGGGAGCGTGAGCGACCTGAGCGGAGGATTCTTGCCCTGAAATGGCGATTGCAAAACTGGATTCATCGTCCTCTCCCGAAGCATGGGGTGATAGCTCGTTGCCGCGACGCGGGCTCAAGCCAATGAGGACTTTGAGTTCAGATTTTCGATCTGTGAAGTGTCCAAATTTGGAACAGGAAAAGTGGGGGTTTTTAGATGGTCTTGTGTTTCAAACTGAGACATAAAATGAGAATGTCGGCGTTATTACGAATAGAAATCCTAGCCGTAATAAACTCGCTTTGCGCATGAAACTCATAGGCGTGGCGTTTGACCAACCCGCCATCACAACAGCACTGCGCGCATTAGGTCTCCCCGTGCGGACACCTCCGATTGGACCAGCCCGCTCCCCGCAATTGATTGATTGCGGCAATAGAAGCGATTGGACGGGAGCAGATGTCGATACCGGTCGGCCGGACTGAAAAAGGGCCTCTTCCACTTCCGAAAAAAAAATTAATACACCTCAAGCTTTGTGCAGTTATCGAAACTGGCCGAGGACGGCGGGTGTTTGCGCTTTCCGCAACCCGCCCTGCCGAAAGAGCCGGGATTCGAAGGAGATGCCTCACCAAAAGGTAAACTGGAGCACAAGGTCAGACAACGGCTGACGCAAAGGCGGGGTTGCGAGGGCTGGTCGAGGTGGATTTTTCGGAAGGATTCGATGCGGAATAGGCTTAATTTCGCTTACACGCCGGTACGAGCGTTTTGTCGCAGGCGAATCAGGTTCCCAGAATGGCGCTCGAGCTTCTGCGCCAGCAATTACAAACCTCTTCGGACAACACATACAGAGCTCTGAGTCTCCGGATTCAGAGCTTTGTTGCTGTATAGGGGAATTTCATGACGGTGCCGTCGCTTGAGACTTTTACTGTCATGGAACCCTGATGGCCCGCCCGCTGAAAGGCTGACAGTGATTCTACAATTCCCGTGCCGTCCGCACCCGTAAATATGTTGAGCGAGTATGTTCCGTCAGAGTTCTTTTTGATACCGGCAAAATCACTCGGACACCGTGTCCACGCGCGGTTTGTGCCGTCAAAATTATACCGGCATGTGGCACCCATGGGTTCATTGCTCAGGGGATCAATAAACAGCAGTAGATTGGCTTTCCGTATACCGGATCCAGACTCAACGTCGGTTGCAGAAATCTGATATGTTTCAACGGTTGCGGCCGCGTCGCCCGCGTAGGGGAAGGGCATGGGATCCCTGACACAGACTCTGCGCAATCCGCTTTGCGTTGCACAATCCCCTGCGGGGGTGTTGTCGGTGTAAAACTTCATGACTCCTATGTCTGCAAGGGTGACCATCAGGCTGACGGTCACTTTGTCGCCCTTTTTTAAAGCAATAGGATTTGCCAGCATGTAGGGCGGCGTTCCGCAACCCTCCGCGTCGATCTCAACGTAATCATAGTCGGCCGCATTCGTCGTCAGGACTTTTCCATCTTTGGAGGTCGTGTACCATGTGGTTCCTTTGAAATTTGCAGTCCCCTTGACTTTGTATTTTGCCACTGTGTCATTCGGAAGGCATCGGGAAAAGTCAAATCCTCCGATTGTGGCAAGCACCCCGGGGTCAACTCCTTCTTCCACTTCTTTCGTCACCGAAAGCTTGGCATCCTTCAATAAGGCTTTGATCGCCGCCGCGTCGGCAAGGTCAACGCGGCAATCAGCCACCGAGGCTGCCGGACATTTGTACACGGTCAATCCGCCTGCTCTGTTGGGGGCCTCTCTCGTCGTGATGAGGCCAATCGGATAAAGAAAACTTTCTGGAACAAACGACGCGGCCAGTTTCTCCCAATCCAGACCTGAGACTCCTGAGGTAAAATCTGTTGTGTCTGAATTTGCCAAAGCACTGCTTAACTCTCTGTGCGCAAGTTGAAGCGGGTTGGCCGCAGACACTGCGAGAAGCTGCACATCCATTTCAGCTGTTGCCGTCTCCGACTTGCGTTTGTCTTTTCCGCAAGCAGGAATGCCCGCAATAATGAGGGCCATTGCACAGGTCTGAACAGTGTTTCGTTTTCTTGCCATAGTCTGTTTGCTCCGCTGAGATTTTCTGTGGTTGTTTTCGAAATATTATGAAGAATGTGACTTGGGTTGACAACATTAGAGTCAAATTTAATGCCACAGGACCTTGCAAAGGTGAGGTGATGCAACACAAAATGGAGTCCGTTGAAAAGCAGTCCGAAGTGTTTGACGGCCTTGACGGCGTCCCAATCCAAGATTCTTATTTTGAGAACTGCGGAGTGAGGGGTAGTGTTTCAGAATGGAACAATACTCGAGACATATCTGCAACCTTCAACAGCGATAATGTATTCACTAAATCGAAAAAAATATCACTTTTCCACCCATTCCACCATATCATTTATCATCTGATCAAAGTCGGGATTGTATGTCAATCGCTGAACGGGTCGAAATGCGTCGGGCGCACTCGAACCAACCTCCCCTTTCCAGTTCGAGGCGTTAGCAGTGCATTTTCTGGCCTCATCGACCTTTACAATACCGATATGTTCTCCGCACTCCTTATGTGTGCCGTGAGCCCCAAAGATCGGATTCAACGAATGATAAGGCAAAGTCACGTGCGAAAAATTGAAAACCTTCTCATTCGGAAAATAACTTTCACGAACGACACCATTTGGGAGAGACTCCGCACCAGAGCTCGAGCCATACTCAATCAAACGATGCGGAAATGGCATATTTTTGGACATAAAATTCCGATTTTCAGAAGGGTCAATGCTGATTTCATCTTGACTCTGGATTATCAGTGTAGGTGTTCGCAGTTGCTTGTCTGCAATCAGCTTTCGAACTTCCCGAGACAACCGATATACCTCAGCAATTCCATTCGTCGAAGATGATGGGTACCTTACGGATACTCGAAATGGATCCTTGTCAAGCCAATCAACAAAATACCTCAGCCACTGAGTGTGCCAAATGAGATGGGGATATGAGACATTCAAAGCTGGTGAGAGTGCGATGACGCGGTGCACATCAGGCCTACGAGAAGCAGTATGAAGACCAATCAAACCTCCGAGAGAAAACCCGATTATACTCACACGGGCGTGCTCTCTCAGTAGGCTACGAAATCCGAAATCTGCAGCGGCAGACCATTCAGGCCATCGAACATGCGCAAGATCATAAGGTCGTGTACCGTGACCGGGCAGCAAAATGGCCCTTGAAGCAATACAACGCTCTGCCAATGCTGCTGCAATGTCTCGCATCGCAAAAGGGGTGTCTAAGATCCCGTGAAGCAACAACACGCCGTTAGGAACGGTTGCACCACATCGCTTAGGCAACGGCTGCCGGAATGGCTTGACGCGCTCCAATTCAACTGTTCGCTCGACCGAATCAGTACTCAAAAAGACGCGTGAAAGCACTATATAATCGGTACTACGAGAGACGTAATCCTCAAATGAAGCCTCAGATTCGTAGTCAAAATCAAAATGCTGGCCAGAAGCATGATAGAGGGGAGACTCGGGGACTGATTTACAACCCCACACAGAATACGAACCAACGGAAAAAATCAGCAGTAACGATTGAAGTCTTTTACATGGGGGATTCAAAAGGAACCTCGAGCAATAAATAACCTGAACACTCAACCATCACCTTTTGACCAGTCTAGTGATCCCGGGCGGCTGGGCACGCAAAAATGCTTCACCCCATTCTTTCATCGCAAGAATGACTGGAAAAATACTTTCACCCGTTGCCGTCAGACGATATTGAACCTTAGGTTGAACCTCTGAGTGGATGATTCGTTCAATCATGCCGTCGGACTCCAACTCTCTGAGTTGCTTTGTGAGGATCTGTTTCGTTATTGTCGGAATTGATTTTCGCAATGAACTAAATCGATCGACACGATTTTTGAGAAAAAATAGGATGAGTGGTTTCCACTTGCCTCCAATAACTTTCAGACAGAGCGTGATCGGGCATTCGAGTGGACTCGCAGATTTTGGATAAGGCAAATTATTCTCGTCCGAAATTTTTGCCATGATGAAGCTCCCGAGAAATCAATGACAAGTAAACAAATCCTGACCAACTCAGTTAACAAGATATGGCTGAATTGAGCAACTTGGTCACTTTTTTGTGACCTATTGTCAGAGCAAAATTTAAAGAAGATACTGCTTGCTTCAATACGGATGTCTGAGGATGCTATGAAAAAAATTACGTATAAAACTTATGGACGAAATCACTCTACCAAACTGTCTGATGTTGAGAATCTTCGCCTTTGTGACTCAAGAGAAATTATCATTCGTGTCAAAGCATCATCGCTAAATCCTGTTGACTGGAAAATAAGGAATGGCGACATGAAGATGTTTACGGGAAGCAATTTCCCAAGAGGCATGGGTTCAGACTTTGCAGGAGTTATTGAGGAAGTCGCCTCGGAAAAATGTGGTTTTTCTCCGGGAGACCGAGTGTTTGGATTTTTGCCCTTCAAAGTCGCAGGAGCATTTTCGGAGCAGGTGATCGCAGAAGCGAACTTGATTGGGCGAATTCCTGCACAACTAAGCTTTGAGGAGGCCGCCTGTCTTCCTATGGCAGGTTCAGCAGCCCTTACTGCGCTCACCCGCAAAACTAAGATCATTGCGGGTGACCGTGTCTTCATCGCTGGTTGTGTGGGTGGGGTGGGTCACATTGCCGTCCAGGTAGCAAAATCCCTCGGGGCGCATGTTTCTGGTAGCTGCAGCACGATGGACTTCGATTTAGCAAGATCCCTTGGTGTTGATGAAGTCTACAACTATGAGGATCCGTCATCAGCGGAGATCACTCCATGTGGCATCATCTTCGATACTGCGGGCAAGATGTGCAATAAAGAAATCAAGAAGATTTTAAAAAAAGACACAAAAAGTTCAGAAGCTAAGCCAGCATATATTAACCTCAACCCCACCCCTTCCAGCCTACTTTTCAGTATTTTCTCTCGAACCCATAAGAATGTAATTACAACCGTCAATCTTGAACTTATCCGTGCACTCGAATCTCTCGCGAAACAAGGAAGGATTAGGCCACATATTGGTCTTTCATTTCCTCTCGAAAATGCGGTTGAAATTATTGAAAAGGTCGAGACTGGAAAACTGAAAGTAAAAGGAAAGATTGTTTTTACTTCCTGACACGCCTAAAAAACAGTCGTGAATTAGGCGCTAATAATTGCCAAAAGTACCGTGAAATTTCCGTTATCCTCAGCACGAAGCGCGTCGAGATTAGCCTGACTGACAACAGAGACGTCAGCTGAATTTTCCCCCCAAGCAAACGCAACGGCCTTTTGGATGATCATATACGCATCACAATGAAGACGCGAATGACGACGATTTCCGTTCGGAAATCGCTGAATCGAGACAAGTCGGTGATGGATTCGAGGACCAACTTCATCAAGAGAATACGAAGAATTCATACGCCAATATTGAACGTCATCCAGAAGAAATTTCATTTTCACATTAGATTTTGTGATTCTAAAGCCAAAAAGCACCCCATAGGATGTCAAGTGAAAAGCTTGAAGCATCTTGCCATATGCTCTTTAGGAACACTGCGATATATTTAAAGATGCTCTCAGGACGCAAATCTTTGCCCAGCGCGACAAGATGAGAATCGATACGACTGTTTCACTCGGGACGTACCCAGATGCAATCCACGACTGCGGTCTGTTCGTCTTTCATTCACCTACCTCTACTTTTGCTACGCTTGCCACACAGCAAGGTGGAAGTCAGTGAGACTCGGTAAAATTCGCTGGCAGTGGTGCTGTTGAAATTAAATTCTGGTGAATGAAAAACATTCTTCATTCGTGCCTTGAATCAATAAAATCACAACAACGCATTCAAGCAATCTTGCGCTTCATGCGCTTGAACTCATGCCACAAGTCCCACTTCAACTGGCAGGTGAGCCAGAAATCAGGCTGTGTACCAAGCACATCGGATAGCAAAATTGCAGTGCGAGGAGTGATGGCCCGCTTCCCTTGACAGATCTCATTGACAACGCGGGGTGAGACCTTCATCCGGCGGGCAAGCTCCGCCTGAGTCAATTCGAGCGGCTCAAGAAATTCTTCTTTGAGGATTTCCCCTGGGCTTGTAGGGGCTCTGTGTGTTGGCAGTCTCATAACACTCACCTCTCAATGATAGTCCACGATTTCGACTTCTTCAGCTCCACCTTCTACCCAACGAAAAACAACTCGGTACTGAGAGTTAATTCGGACCGAGTGAAAACCCTTTCGATTTCCGAGAAGAGCGTCCAATCGATTTCCAGGCGGAACCCGAAGGGCATCCAGCGTTGTTGCTGCATCCAGCATATCAAGCTTTCGCCGTGCAACGTCGCACAGATTCGTCGGCAAGGTTCTCGTCGCCGCTCGAGAACTGACCCCATTGTAAACGTCTTCGGTTCCCTCGTTGGCAAAGCTCAAAATCATCGCATTACCTTATTACCATTATGCGGTAATAGTGCAAAAGAGAGGCGCAACTTGCAAGCTATTTTTCGTTCGGTGTGTTTCTAGCAGGACTCTTAAAACTCAAGAAAAAACAGAAGCATTGTCGTTGAGTTACCGAAGACGCGAAGTGGTAGCCTAGCTCATAAACTGAACTTTCAAAACGCCCCTCCCCGAACAGGGGCGAACATCAGTTTTGCTACATTTGCTACACGGCAGGATGGAAATCAGTGAGACTCTGTAGAACTCAGTGGAAGTGGCGCTCTTGAAATGTAATTCTGGTGATTGAGAAACTTTGCTTCATTCGAAACTTGGAAAGCGAAAAGGCGAATCCCTCTCTCTCCGCCACATCAAACCCAAGCGACAGCCTCGCTTGGGTTTTTTTATGGAAAGTCAATCGACGTCGGGCACCTCGAGTGTCTCCCAAACAACATTATAGTTTGCTTCTTTGCGAAAGCGCGCAATCATTTCTTGACCACGTTCATTTGTTAAAATTTCATCGAAAATAAAAACAAACTCTTCGAAATCGAAGTTTTTCATGTCTTCATCTTGCTTCATAAAGCGCTGAAAAACAGACTCGAGATATTGATAACCTGATTCTTCTCCGAGTTGAGCCAGCGCAGCTGCAGCAGAAAGCTTGTCCTTTACCGAATCACTCTTCTCAAAGAAGCTCAAAACATATGGTGTAATTTCTTTGTGATTTGATTTAGCAAAAAT
>CAYWSV010000010.1:0-6653 GCA_964460155.1 uncultured Oligoflexia bacterium
AAAATTTGGGAATACTGGCTCACCAATATCAAAGATTGGTGCATTTCGCGTCAGCTTTGGTGGGGACATCAAATGCCGATGTACACCTGCCAGTCGTGCGGGCATGTCACCTGCGCCGAAGAACATCCGTCAGCGTGCGAAAAATGTGGACACGCGGAGCTCAAACAGGATTCCGACTGTCTAGACACATGGGCAAGCAGTTGGTTGTGGCCATTTGGCGTTCACAATTGGGCGAATCCAAGCGAAGAACAAAAAAAGGATCTCGAGTATTTCTATCCAACCGACATTATTGTTACGGGCCCGGATATCATCTTTTTCTGGATTGCCCGAATGATTATGGCGGGCGGTTACTTCACCGATAAAACAGCCTTTAAAGACGTATATTTTACGCCGATTATTCGCGATACAAAAGGCCGCAAAATGAGCAAATCACTGGGCAACAGTCCCGACGTGAATGCGCTTATTGCAAAATTCGGAACCGACGCACTGCGTTTCAGTGTCATTAATCAAGTTGTTCTTGGACAAGATATTTTGTGGTCCGACGATGCATGTGAGTTGGGCCGCACTTTTGCGAACAAGATCTGGAACGCAACTCGTTTTCTTTTGATGAACGCAGAAAAGCATGGAATCGACTCCGCGAACATCAGCTTTGACCAACTGACCGCGCGCCCATCCGATACTCTTTTGGGTTGGATGACGTCTGAGTTTTTTGCGGTCGTGCAAAAAGCCCATGACAGCATCAATAAACTTGAGTTCGCCAACTATACATCCTCATTGTACGAGTTTGTCTGGATGGTTTACTGCGATTGGTTTGTGGAGCTGTGTAAGCCACGTTTCGCTGATCCCGAGACTCTCTCGCCCGAGCAGCGCCAATTGGCTCGCGAAACGCTGACAACAGCCTTCCAACTTCTCGACGGCGTCTTGCGTTTGCTTCACCCAATCATGCCTTTCGTGACAGAACAGGTCTGGCAAAACTTGGGCGATCATGCCTCCAAAACGCTTGGTCACGAAAAATTGCCACGGCCGCGTGCTGAAATGCTCGACACTCAAGCCATTGCAGCCATGCGTGAAGTTCAGTCAGTGGTAAGCGCTGTTCGCGCGGTTCGCGGGCAATTCTCGATTCACCCGGGTGCAGACCTCAAGGTGACATTGAACACAGAAAAGACGCGCTTTGGGTTGATGGTTCCACAGATGGAATTTCTGGCTCGGGCAGCTTTCACCTTCTCGGACAAGCGTCCAGCGTTGTGTGGCACCGCAGTGGCCGGCGGAATCGAAGTTTTCGTTGACCTTGCCGGTTTCGTTGATCCTGCGGCCGAACGTGATCGTCTGACGAAGAAAATTCAAAAGATCGAACAAACCCTTGAGGGCATTCGTAAGCGTTTGTCCAACGAAGAGTTTGTGAAATCTGCGCCGGCGCAAATTGTGGCTGGAGCGCGCGATCAGCTCTCTGCAAACGAAAAGGAACTTGCGGTTTTGCAGGCGAGTTTGAAATCTCTTGGCTGAGGAGGCCAGTCAAACCATGAAAAATCTGTTCTGGCTCGACATGGAAATGACCGGTTTGGAACCACAGCAGCATCGTATACTTGAAGCTGCGGTCATCATTACGGACTGGTCGTTTCAGCCCTTAAAAACATTTTCAACAGCGGTTTTTCAGCCAGTCGAGGAATTGGCCAAAATGGACGACTGGTGTGTGAAAACCCACACCGGGAGCGGCTTATTGAAGCGTGTTCCTGAGGGGCTCAAGGAAGCCGAGCTCGATGATGCTCTTGTTCGTGTGGTGGATGAGTTTTTCAAAAGTGACGAAAAGGTCGTTTTGTGCGGAAATTCGATTGGTCAGGACCGTAAATTTGTGGACCTGTATCTGCCAAAATTTGCTTCACGCTTGCATTACAGGATGCTCGACGTTTCGTCGTTCAAAATACTTTTTGAAAACGCGTTCAATTTGAAGTTCAAAAAGCAAAACCGACACGAGGCCCTTGGCGATATCGAAGAGTCTATCGGCGAGTTCAAGCACTACCTCTCGTATCTCGATTATTCCAAGCTTGGGGTGAAGCCGTGAGTGCCGATTTGATTGCGCTATGGAATGCTGAAGTTTCACAAGATCCAAAAATTCAGACGGCTAAACTCGTGCGCAAACTGGTCCGTGCATCCTCTCATGAGGAGGCATTGCCTTTACTTGGGCGTTTGGACGTTCTCGATTTGTCTGTTGATCCTTGGATGAAGCGCAATTGGCCTTTGGACTTAAGCGTCCTGCTGCTTTTACCCTCTGTGCGCGGTGTGAAGCTCAACGGCAGCACAACCCTTAGCTTTGAGCCATTAAAAAGCCTGTCGGGCCTTAAAGCTCTCTATTTGGACGAGATTGATTTGGCGAACTCCGAGTGGCTCTCGTTGTTCACCGAGTTGGAAGTTTTGTCGGCGCGTAAAAGTAAGCTCAGGTCTGCTGAATTTGTAAAAAGCATGACGGCTTTGCGCGAAGCACACCTCGCCGAAAACAGTCTGACGACTCTGCAACCATTTGCTCAGCTGGAAAAACTTCGCCTTCTCGACGTTTCGAACAACATGATTGCCGACCTTGCTCCGCTGGCGAAACGCAAAAGTCTGCGGGTCTTGCGTGCACGTCGAAATGCTCTGACGAATTTAGACGGCCTTGAAGACTTGCGCGACCTCGATGAACTCGATGTGCGCGACAACAGAATAATGTCACTCAAGCCCATTAAGGATTTATCGATGCTTAACACGCTGGGTGTGGCTGGTAATCCTCTGACCGATGATGATATCGACACGATCCGTCGGTCGATTAGGCTGCTGACTTAAAAAGTCGGCACGTTCCGCAAAGCACAGAGCTCCTGCACTGACTCGGCATAAAAAAAGGCCCGGAGTGCATCCGGGCCAGAGAATTCTCTCATTAATGAGCAAAAGAATTAGCGGAGGAATTGACCTTCGCCTTTGGGCATATCCGTGCAGCTCTGGCGAACAGAGCCCTCGGGAGCAATCCAAGTTGCTTTAAACGCACTGCCATCGCCCATGTTGCCTTCGGAGCGCCAAAGCGAGAGCCGATAAGAACCGCAAACGAAACCTTCAGGGAAGCGCACCGTGTAAGATGCACCCATCGTTCCTTCGCGTTCAAGTCGGCCTTCGAATTTTTTGCTGCCTGCAAAAGTGAACTCTGCGCGATCGCCAGTCACCATGATTTTGGTTTGTTTATCATTGAAATAAACTCCACCAAATTGCGATGCACGCTTGTACTCACCTTCGTTTTTGGCAAAGTCGCCGCATGATTTAACGACTGTTCCGTCGGGCTTGTTCCATTTCAATTTGAACTGGCTACCATCACCCATTTGGCCTTCAGCGACCCAGAGTGAGAGTTGGTATGTTCCACAGACAAATCCTTCAGGAAAGCGAATCGTGTAGCTTCCACCTGCCGTGCCATCGCGCTCAAGATTTCCAACAACTTGTTGGGTTTCAGATTGTCTGAAAATAGCTTTTCCATCTTGAATGGCCAGAGTCTGACCATTTTTCGATGAATAATTTCCAATCAGTGAAACCGCTTGTCGCGTATACGAACCTTCAGCTTTTGCAGCTGACCCGCATTGCTTTGCCACCGAGCCGTCTGGTTTTTGCCACGTGAGTTTGAGTGTGCTGCCATCTCCCATTTGGCCTTCAGCAACCCACAACGAAAGTGAATAACCGCCGCAGACATACCCTTCGGGGAATTTCACGTTGTAGCTTGCACCCAGAGTGCCATCACGCATCAGAGTGCCCTGCATCCGACTGCCATCAGGCGTGACGATTGCAATAGCGTCCGCGAAAATATGAATGCGTGAGCCCGAGTTCGACGTGTAGACACCGCCAAGCGTCACCGAGTTTCCTGCAGATTGGGTGGTGTTGAAACTTCTCGCCTTGCAGCCAACAGCCGCGAGCGCAAAAACAGAGGCAAAAAACACATGACGCATATGCATCTCCTTCTTTTATGACTGACTGTATTCAGAGCAAAAACAGGTTTTGGCTCATCGTATCAGAGAGGAGAGGGTGCGTTTGCTGACGAATTTTTGACAAACTGAACAACGGACTTCTTTGCCTAGAGGATTCGTTTTCGAGGTTGAATTTTCCAAGCCCCTTGTTCGTCGGCGGGAGTCGCTTCACAAAGAAAAAGAGTGTTGCCACTGCTGAGAAAGAGCGAAGACGACGTTCCAACAGAGAGGCTGTTTTCTGATTCCCAGTGAAGATCTGTATCAGTTAGCGAAAGCGGATTGCCGGACTGGAGGCGGAGTTCGAGATCCGATGTGATCCGCGCTCGGGCGAGGTTGGGTGCAACACTCCACGCCGGAAGCAGTCTAGCCGAAAGCACAGAAGCATCTGGCGCAATCAATTTACCAGACGCATCCACACTCAAAGAAAGTGCGTCGTCTACGTGCCACGGTTCGACCATTTCACGCCGCAATTGGATGCAGGTTCCAACAGTGTTGATTGCTTTTGCAATGTCGCGTGCGAGCGAACGCACGTACGTGCCTTTTGAGCAGATGACTCGCAGGACACACTGCTCACTTGAAGCCTCAAGAAGAGAAATGCTGTGGATCACAACCGACCTGCGCTTGGTTTCAATGTCGACTGGCAATTTGCCTGTTGCTCGCATGTATTCATAAAGCGGCATGCCGTTCATTTTGAGTGCCGAATACACGGGTGGAACTTGTTCGATTGTGCCCGTAAATGCTTTGAGAACGTCAGGCAGCGAATTCAATGCAGACGTGCTGGGCAAATCGCTCTCAGCAATCACTCGTCCAGTTGGGTCGAGTGTGTCTGTTTCGCGTCCAAATCCGATCGTAAACAGGTAGCCTTTTTTTCCGTCCATCGCTTCGTCTGACAAGCGCGCTGTGTTGCCGATCATGATAGGCAGCAAACCCGATGCAAACGGATCGAGTGTACCCAAATGGCCTACCTTGTCGGCCTTCAGAGTACGTTTGACGAGCGAAACCACCGCATGGCTGGTTGGACCTTCGGGTTTATCGATGAGCAGAAGTGACATTTCAGTCGGAATCTTTTTGAGTTTCGGACGCGTCTTTTTGGGTAACATCCCCATCGGCCGCGGCATCTTCACGCTTAATTGTTTCAATCAGCTCCGAGATTCGGGCGGCGCGAGCAATAGATTCATCGAAGAAAAATGTGATTGCAGGTGTGTAACGCATTTTCAGAGCATCGCCGATCGAGCGACGAACAAAACCGCTTGCTTGTTTGAGACCTTTATCAACGGCAGCACGTTCGGCTTCTGTGCCCATCACGCTGTAATAAACTTTTGCGAGCTGCAGATCGGGAGAGACTCGAACCGAATTGATCGTAATGTTTTTCAAACGCGGATCGGAGAGCTCTCCACGGATGAGCATCATTGCAATGTGTTCACGAATTTGTTCGCTGACTTGAAGAATACGCTTTGAGGACACGAAAAAAATCTCCGGCTCAGACAAAAACACCGGGCTGGGAGCCCGGTGTTGATTCGACCACTCAGTGGAGGGTTGCCGCGGTCTCTTCAATAATGAAGGACTCGAGCACATCTCCGACCTTGAGGTCGTTGTAGTTTTCAACACCAATACCGCATTCGAAACCTTGAAGAACTTCTTTGGCGTCATCCTTGAAGCGCTTCAGCGATCCGATTCGGCCGGTGTAGATCACGATGCCGTCGCGGACAACACGAATGTGAGAGTTACGCGTAATTTTGCCGTCTGTGATTGCCGTACCAGCGATGACACCTACTTTCGGTACCGAGAAGAGGTTGCGCACTTCTGCGTGACCCAAAACCTTCTCTGTCTTGATAGGAGCCAGTTTTCCGGCCATCATTTTCTCAACGGTTTCGATGAGTTCATAAATGATGCTGAAGCACTGAATCTGTACGCCACGCGCTTCGGCTGCCGAGCTCGAGAGTTTGTCGGGACGTACGTTGAAGCCGACGATCGTTGCGCCAGACGCTTCCGCCAGTGTCACATCGGTTTCGGTGATTCCACCCACAGCCGAGTGAATAATGCGGTTTTTGACTTTTTCAGTGTCGAGTTTTTGCAAGCTCGCACGAATAGCTTCAACAGAACCATGTGTGTCAGCTTTGAGAATGATTGGCAATTCTTTGGGTTTGCTGGAGTCTTCACCCAATTTTGCGAGGAAGTCTTCCAGTGTAGCCTTCGGTTTGCCAGCCAATTCTTTCTGACGATGTTTCTCAATACGGTAAGCAACCGCCTCTTTGGCAATAGCTTCGTTCATAACGCAGTTGAACTGGTCGCCCGCTGCAGGAACTTCGGAAAGACCGATAATTTCTACTGGGGTTGCAGGCAACGCTGAAGACAAACGGTGACCTTTGTCGTCGAACATTGCACGAACGCGACCGTAAGCCAGACCAGCCACGATGCAGTCGCCTTGATTCAGAATACCGCTTGTCACGATAACTGTGGCCACGGGACCACGTGCTTTGTCGAGTTTCGCTTCGATCACGATGCCCGCAGAAAGACCTTCCTTCGGTGCCTTGAGATCGAGAACTTCAGATTGGAGCAAGAGAGCTTCAATCAACTCGCTGATGCCTTGCTTTGTTTTTGCAGACACTGGCACGAACATCGCGTCACCGCCCCATTCTTCAGGAGTGACGTTGTGCTGAGACAGTTCGCGTTGGATACGCT
>CAYWSV010000010.1:6663-29559 GCA_964460155.1 uncultured Oligoflexia bacterium
CGCTCGATGTTTGCACCGGGTTTATCCATCTTGTTGACGGCCACAATGATTGGCACGCCTGCTGCCTTGGAGTGTGCAATAGCTTCAACGGTTTGAGGCATGACGCCGTCGTCTGCTGCAACAACCAGAACTACGATGTCGGTAACCTGTGCACCACGTGCACGCATTTGCGTGAACGCTTCGTGACCAGGAGTATCGAGGAAGGTGATGTGCCTTCCGTTGTGTTCAATTTGGTAAGCACCAATGTGCTGTGTAATGCCGCCAGCTTCGCCTGCAGCAACATCTGCTGAACGAATGGCATCGAGCAACGATGTTTTACCGTGGTCAACGTGACCCATAATTGTCACGATAGGAGCACGTGTCACGAATTCAGCCTGAGCAGAGTCCGTTTTGGAAGTCTTCTTTGTGTTCAGAATGTCGGTCAGGCTGACCGATGCGTTTTGAACTTCGAAATCAAATTCTGTGGCGACGAGAGTTGCCGTTTCGATGTCGAGTTGTTGGTTAACTCCCGCCATCATGCCGAGCTTCATCAGAACTTTGATGATTGCAGAACTCTTGATGCTCATCTCAGCAGCAAGGTCAGAGACCGAAATCGATTCGTCGACACGCACAACGCGCTTGGACGCCTTCATTGGGTTCGCTTGTTCAGCCCGTTTGTCATCACGTTTACGTGAAGGAGCGGAACCGCGACGGCGATTCGGAAGAATGACTGTTCGAACCTGACTGACAGCTTCACCCGCTGCACCCGATTCATCTTCGGGGCCGTAGTAAATTTCCTCGTCCAGAAACTCGTCACTCTCACCGTGACGGGCACCCTTAGCACGAGCTTTTCTATTTTCTTCTTCGTCTTGCATACGGCGACGACGAATTTCGTGTTCTTTTTCTTTGTCGCGGCCGCGTGGCATTTCTTTGCCCATCGGCGTTGCGTCAGACGTCGCTCCAAAGGATGGTCCGCCCGCTCCTGGACCCGAACGAGGTCCGCCGAATCCACCGCCAGCTCCTGCTGGACGAGGTCCGCCGAATCCACCGCCAGCTCCTGCTGGACGAGGTCCACCAAATCCACCACCAGCTCCTGCTGGACGAGGTCCTCCGAATCCACCGCCAGCTCCTGCTGGACGTGGTCCGCCAAATCCACCGCGGCCTTCGCCGTCTTGTGGACGAGGTCCGCCGTAACCACCGCTTGGTCCATCGGCGCGATGGTATCCACCTTGTTCGCCACGTTGGTACGAATTCCGGTCAGATCGCGCCTGAGGTCCGCCGTATCCACCATCACGTGGTGAAGGGCGTTGTCCTGCGGGTACAGGACCAGAACCATAAGCTCTTGGGCCTGACGTTGTGCTTCCTGCGGGTGTGGGTTCAGCGCGACGGATGATTGTTGCGCTGACAGCAGGTGCTGCTGGCCGAACAATCGTTGCACCCGTCGATGCGGACGGCGTTGCGCTGCTTGTTGTTGTTGGTGGTGTTGTTGCCGTTGCTGTCACCGTTTTTGCTTTCTCAGCTTCAATAGCGGGGGGTACCGCGGCTGGTGCTTGTGCGGCAACCGTAACTGGTGGTTCAGCTGCCTGAGCCACAGATGGTGGTGCTTTGACTTCTCGTGACTCTGCAACAACAGGTTCAGCCGCTTCAAAAGCGGGAGCTGTTGTTTCCTGCTGATAGGCAGGTTCAGCTACGACTTCAGGTTGCACAGTGGCTGCGTATGTTGGCTCTGCAACACCTGCTGCACCTGTATCGCTTGCAGCGGCATCAGAAGAAGACTCACTGCGACGTCGTATGACGACCTTGCTCGTGGGTTTTGCTGCTGCTTCCTTCTCAGGGTTTTTACCTGAACGAACGTAGGCGCGCAGTTTGTCTGCTTCGAGATCAGAAATCGCATTGAAGTGATTTTTGACTTGGATACCAATGTCCTGCAGTTTCGTAATGACTGTTTTCGTGTCGAGCTTTAGCTCTTTTGCGATATCCAATACTCTCAGACGGCTCATCCAACTCCGCTCCCAAAAGACCCCGTATGATCGGCAGGGTTCCGACTTCTCCGACGACCACTCGTCCCTTAACAGCTTTCTTTGGAATCAGCTAGAGATTCGAGTGCCCTTACGACGAAATCTTTGTGTGTAACCAAAACAGCCTTCACTTGTGCATCTCTTCCAAAGAATTTCTGCCCAAGGTTTTGGCTGGCAATATTTAATCGAATTCCAATCAGCCGATCTGCATGCGTTTCCATTAAAGATTCGCAATGACGATAGAAGCGCTCTGAGCCGTCGGAGCTCATCAACAGAATTCTGCTGACTCGTCCTGCGTCCTGCGCCAGTTTGCGATTTTTCAGAGCTTGCAATCCTTGTTGCTCGCGTCTGAGACAGGCTTCAATACTCTCCAGTCCTCCGCGCAATTGTCCTGCGCGGCGGGCCGTGGAAAGAGCTTTTTCAAGCGCTGAATTGAGTTCGAGGGTCGGCACTTTAAGCCGACCCTCGCTCCACAGGGGCTTCAGATTTTTGCTGAGGCTCGTGTGAATCAGCGCCGCACGTTCATCAGCTTCCAACGATTTTGGCAGTTTCAGCATGAATTTTTCCTGAGAACTTGTAAGGCAATCCTGTGCGGACGGCGATATCTTCGGGAGTTGCTTGTGCAACTGCCGAGTAATCACTGAAGCCGGCCGTGTGTAGAACTGCAGCTGTATATTCACCCACACCGCGCAGCTTCATCCAGTAATGAAGTACTTCGTTTGGAACCTGACGTGGGTCGACTTTTTCCGGATCGAGCTGAGCAGCAGGACGCGACTTAGCAACAAGATCTTCCAGCGCCGAGGCTTCCGCAGCAGCATCGAATTGAGCGCCGCTCAGAGCGCCCGTCAGTTCGAATGCGTCCAATTCGGAATCAACGTCGATTTCTTGTTTTTTGTTCGCAGCAATCTTTTCTGCGAGTTCTTTTGCACCAGCAATGACTACCTCAGACTCTTCAGGAGTGAGACGCAGCAGTTTGCTCAATGCCTTGGCTTCCATGCGAGCAACGTCGGTTGGATCTTTGTATCCTTCGTTGACGAGAATTTCAGCGCGCATTTCGCCCAGCGATGGAATCTGCGAAAGAACAGCTTTGTATTCTTGAACGAGCTCGCGCATTTTAGCTTCCGAGCGAATGTCCACTTTCCATCCTGACAGCTGAGCCGCCAGACGAACGTTCTGACCTCGGCGACCAATGGCAAGCGACAGGTGGTCGTCGGGAACCACAACTTCCATGGTATGCACGCGTTCGTTCACGATAACTTTAGAGACTTCGGCCGGTGCCAGAGCGTTGCAGACGAATCTTGCTGGGTCGCGGTCATAAGGGATGATGTCGATCTTTTCGCCGCGCAGTTCTTGGACGACCATTTGAACGCGTGATCCCTTGACACCGACGCAGGCGCCCACAGGGTCAACAGATTGTTCAGTGCTATACACAGCAATCTTCGACCGGCTGCCAGGGTCGCGCGCCGCGCTTTGAATAATCACGATACCTTCGGCAATTTCCGTCACTTCTTGCTCGAAAAGACGAACAAGCATCTCGGGATGCGCACGGCTCAGAATAACTTGCGGACCGCGTGTCGATTTCTTCACATCAAGAACGTAACAGGTGATTTTGTCACGCAGCTTGAATTTCTCACCCGGAATTTGCTCACGCATGGGCAAAACGCCTTCGCATGAACCAAGGTCGATAATGAGGTCTTGCTTGTCGTAGCGTTTGACCTGACCCGTGACGAGTTGCGACTTTCTGTCGCGGAAATCACGGACAATCTTTTCTTTTTCCGCTTCTTGCATTTTTTGAACAATGACTTGTTTTGCGGCTTGCGCAGCAATGCGGCCAAGCTGGTCGGTTGGCAGTGCTTCACCGACTTCGTCGCCAATTTGCAGCGACTCATCCATAATTTGAGCTTCGCTGAATTTGATTTCGCGGAATGTGTTTGTGAATTGTTCATCTGGAACAACAACGCGGAATCTGAGAAGTTCAACTTCCTCAGTCTCTTCGTTGAATTTCGCTTCGAAAACGCAGTCGCCGAAGAATTTCTTGGCTGCGGTAATAATCGCATCTTTAAGCGCGCCGATAAGCAGCTCACGATCAATATTTTTTTCTTTGCCAACCGCCTCAATCACTCGCTTCAGATCAATTTGCATGTTTTACCCTCAGCAGCCGGGTTTTCCGGAATATTCCCGAGGCGCTATATCCTCGGCTCAGCCGGTTGTCACCCATTTTTGAGAAAAATACCCTAACCCTTTGGAATTTAATGACAAAAACCCAAATGAAGCCTACCCGCGCTTCGATTTTCTCGGCGGGTTTGCTTTGGCTGCCTTTGGTTTTTCAAGGAGTGCCTGAGCAAACTTGACGGCTGAAAGGGGAACTTCAAAAGTTTCAGTTCCCTCTCGCAGAAGAAGCAAGGGAGTGGCGACGTCGGATTTCACATCGTCCAAAATCATCTTGAATCTATCCCGCCCTTGCCGTTTTGTCCACGTCTTGAGAGTCACAAAATAGCCTTTCGCGGAATTAAAATGCGAAAGAGTCCGCAGTGGGGGCTCCATGCCGAGTGAGCCGACTCGAACACCCACATCGTCACTGAAGGCATCGAGGGCTCCTGTGTCGAGAAGGAATTGATGCAGCGGCAAACACTCATCGAGACTGAGTGCATCCTCGGGCGCTGGGAAAGGTTGAGTTCCGGCGTGTCCCGGAGAGGGCTCCGCAAAAATGTCCACCACGGGTTGTCCGTCTTCAATCAGAAACCAAAGATCACGGATGTGCAGTGGGCGTTTTGGAGACTTTGTCTGGTTGAACGTCTCACCGGTTTTTTGAAGTTCATTTAAGAGCGCTTCAAAATTTTCGGCCGTGAGTTGACTCGGATGAAGGAGCTTACCGTCGGTCATGCGTCGTCCTGTTTGGATGAGTTATCAACATGGATGATTGGATTTTGAGTCTTTGAAAAAAGCATCAAAAACGGGCGTAGTTTCAGTATGCTAAAATAATGAGCTCCGGCATGCCAGTGAAAGTTATCCACAGGCTATCAACAGGAGACTGACCAGCGATCCAGCGGCCTTGGGCGCACGCCGGAACGGGTGGATAACACCACCGATCGCAGGGGTCAACCCACTCGAAAAAAAATCTGCAAGTGCCCGGAAATTTGAATCCCAATTGTGCAGAGATTGAGAATTTTTGTCTGCTCGTGAAGCATCTGTCCGTGCATGAAAATGTTATTTGGAGGATTCGCAATTTGAGCACGCGGGGAGGAAGATTGGGCGAGCAGAGTGTCGAGGATTGGCTCGCTCGCAAAGGTTGGCATTGTTGTGAGCGCAATATGCGCGTCAGTGGTGGAGAAATTGATCGGTTATTTGTGCGCCATCGAGATCAAGATGAAAATCAAATCGACGTGTGTGTCGCCGAAGTCAAGACGACAAAAATTCAAAGTCAGCGGCAATTTCGGGAACTCTTCTCCGAAGCTCGCCTGCGCCCGTTAATTCGCCCGCATCAAATCAGAAACCTATGGCGGACGGCAGCCATCTACGAATCAAGGCTGAAGAGCCGCAAACGTCGAACCTTTGTTCGAACATACGTGAGGTACTTTTTGGTCGTTTATGCGACCGAAAGCCTCATCAAATTTATGCGTGCAGGACTGCGCTCGGGCGACATCCATGTACCGCTGCGTCTTTGCTGCGTGGGCGAGAGGGAACTCATCTTGGCTTGGTCACCCGACACCCCAACACAAAAACTCTGAAGGGAAAAGATATGGATATTGACGAAACCACCTTTGTCCGGACTCGTCGACGAGCGTAGGGTCTTGGGAGGAGGACCAACCCTATGAAAAAATCCGCGATTCTTTTCTCACTTTTGCCTAGTCTTGTTCTCTCATCGATTGCTTTGGCAGACACGCCTGCAGCGTGTTCCAACGTCTCCGATCCTGACCTGAATGCGTTTTGTGTGGCACAAAGAAACAAGCGTTTTGACAACTGTGACAGCATTTCGAATCCGGAATGGCGGACACTGTGTCGGGGCAGTGCCGTCCACGATTCCAACGAATGTTTGAAAATTGGAGATGAGGCGCTGCAAAATTATTGTCTCGCACTCCAGCAGAAAACATCTCTAGCGTGTTTTGATATTCAAGACCCGAGTTTGGAGTTTCTCTGTTACTCGCACGTCCAGAATACGCAGCGTTTTTGCCCTGATGTGAAGGACCAGAAACTGAACGAGTTGTGCCTCGGTCTTTATAACCCCGCTCAAAAACCACCACGTGCTCCTCTGTGAGTTTTTCGGGCGATTTGCGAGGTTTTTCGCAAAAGAAGAAGGCCATGCGCACTCAAGCGCATGGCCTTCTTCTTTTGAGCGAAATTCGCTCTTAGTGCCCGTGCCCTTCAATAAAGCGCTCGCATTCCAAAGCAGCCTGACAGCCTCGGCCAGCTGAGGTAATCGCTTGTCGGAATTTGTTGTCTTCGACATCTCCCGCAGCAAAGATTCCAGCGACGCTTGTGGCCGTACTCGACGGCTTGCAGAGCACGTAGCCCTGAGGGTCGAGGTCGATGACTCCACGCAGGAATTCAGTGTTGGGATTGTGTCCAATAGCCATAAACAAGCCATCAACTTTGAGCTGCGACGTTTCACCATTTTGGTTTTTCATCACAATGCCAGTTAGGCCGCTGGTGTCTGAAAGGGTGTCGATAACCTCTGTATTCCAGATGATCTTGATTTTTGGATTACTGAAAACCTTTTCTTGCATGGCTTTGCTGGCACGGAATTTATCCCGGCGGTGGATGAGGGTCACGCTCGATGCCAATTTGGCGAGATAGTGAGCTTCTTCCATCGCACTGTCGCCACCACCGACAACAGCTACCGCTTTATTGCGGTAAAAAAATCCGTCGCACACGGCGCATGTCGAAAGACCATAGCCCATAAGTTTGTCTTTGTTGGGCAAAGGTAAAGTAATCGCGCTTGCTCCTGTCGCGACAATGATCGTTTTTGTTTCTATTGGGTCAGAATCTGTGTCGATTCGAAAGCCACCAGAAATCTTTTCAATCTTCATCACGGTGCCGTTGATGATGCGTGTTCCGTATTTTTCAGCCTGAGCACGCATATCCTGCATCAACTTGTTGCCATCCACACCCTCGGGAGTTCCGGGCCAGTTTTCAACGATGCTTGTTGTTGTCAGCTGGCCTCCAGGTTGGAGTCCTGCAATCAGAATTGGATTCAGTGCCGCGCGGGACGTGTAGATACCTGCGGTGAGGCCCGCTGGACCAGAGCCAATGATAACGACGTTTTCCATGACGATATCCCTACTTTATTTTTTGGTTCCAAGAACTTCGTTAAGTTTTTGCTCGCTGGACGAAGCAACGTCTGCATGCAAGCTGTTGCCATGAGCGTCGATGGTGACAAGTGCAGGAAAATCGACGACCTCAAGTTCCCAGATAGCCTCTGGCGATCCGAATTCTTCGAGCATCGAAACACCACGGACTTTTTTGACTGTTTCCGCAAGAACCTGAGCAGCGCCACCAACAGCGTGCAGGTAGACGCAGCCAAAGTCTTTGCAGGCCTTGAGCGTTTTTGCACCCATTCCACCTTTGCCAATCACGGCTCGAATGCCATATTTTTCGATAACCGTTGCTTGGTATGGCTCCTCACGTGTGCTGGTTGTTGGGCCTGCAGCACGCACACTCCACTCACCCGACGGGGTTTTCACCACCACGGGGCCGCAGTGATAAATAGCCGAGCCGCGGATATCAACGGGTATGCTTTTTCCTTCATACAAGTGCTTATGAACAGCATCTCGGCCGGTGTACAGAACTCCGCTGAGCAGCACCATGTCGCCAACATTCAAGGAGCGGACCTGTTCTTCAGTGATGGGAAGCGTCAGTTTGATTTCTCTCATTTGTAGATCCACTCCTTGATTGTGCCATTGGAATTAGCCTTCACTCCTTGCCGGCGGAATGCCCAGCACATGTAGGAGACTGACACGTAAAAACTTGCGGGAAGTCTATTCAACGCCGCGATTTTTACGCCGAGAAGTGTCGTGTTGCCGCCAAAACCCATGGGACCAATACCGAGTGAATTCGCTTCTTGCATGATGCGCTTTTCAAGCTCTGCCAATCGTCCATCTGGATTTTCGTCATCCAGAGGACGCAGGAACATCTTTTTTGAATAAGAGTAGCCCGTGCTGCGGTCGCCTCCAATCACGACTCCCAAGATACCGGGGCCGCAGCCTTTTCCTTGCGCCTGATAGACAGCATCAAGAACAACCTTTCTCACGCCTTCAAGATCGCGTCCTGCACCAAGGCGACTGTCGGGAAGGCTGTACTGAGCCCCGACGTTTTCGCAACCGCCGCCTTTGAGTGCGAGACGAATATCGAGCTCTTCGGAGCGATGTTGTTCAAAGTAAATTGTTGGTGTTCCGGGGCCAAGGTTGTTTCCGGAGTTCTGCCCCGTGATACTATCTACCGAGTTCTGACGCAGATATCCAAGCTCAGTTGCCTTTGCCACGGCAGCTTCAGCCACTTCAGAAAAAGTAATTTGGTCATAACCAACAGGTGTCTTCACGAAGAAGAGAATGCTTCCTGTGTCTTGACACAAGGGTTGGCTCACTCCGCACGCAATGTCGATGTTTCGTTGAATGACCTTCATTGCATATTCGCCGGCACTTCCGGCTTTTTCTTTCTCGAGTCCTTCAACCACGGATTTGCGCACGTCTGGCGGCAAATTCGTACTGGTCATACGAATGAGTTCGAGCAGTGTTTCGAACAGTGTTTGGTGTGTGGCCGGCACAGCGGTGGGAGTCTTCAGGGGTCCCTTGGGATTTGTCGCCATCTTCGGTACCTTCATTTCAAAGTTAGACACGGAAAAAAACGAAAGGTGAATGTCATGCTGTCACCCCGCCACACATTAGTCAGAAATTGCGCTTTGTCCATGCTACTCGTTGGCCTGTGCACATATTCAGAAGGCTTTGCTCAGACCAAGCGGGGCTTTACTGGATTGCAGTCACTGTCGGCGAATGGAGCACTGACGACTGCTTTTGCTGTTAATTTACGCACTGGCGAAATTCTGGGTGAGCACAATCCAGATGCGCGGATGACTCCGGCATCGGTCTCGAAGGTGATTCTTGCCGCTGCTGCGCTTGAGCGATTCGGAAGCGAACATACCTTTGAGAGTAAATTTTATGCGACGGGTCCTGTGAGAAATGGCGTTTTGAAGGGGGATCTTATTTTCGAAGGTGCGGGAGATCCGTCCCTCACAAACGAGAAGCTTTGGTTTCTGACGACAGACGTCGCGCGAGCCGGTATTCGTCGAATCGAAGGGCAGTTGGTCGTGAACACGTCGCGCTTTGGTTACATCGAACCCGATATTGACCGTAAGTTGGCTGCGCGTCGGAGTCGGCACGCATACGACAGTCCGTTGTCTGCTGCTGCGGTTAATTTTAGCGTGATGGGAGTTGTTGTCAGCCCCGGCGAGGCTCCGGGGGCGCGCGCGCACATTGCGCTAGAGCCCTACGATTTGGAGACAACTCGAATTCAGGGCTCGGTCAAAACGCAAGATGGTGAATTTTCGCGCGTCGCTGTGACGCGCACACGTGCAGGACTGCAGGATGTTTTCACGGCCAGTGGGCATGTGGGCAAGCAGGCTTTTCCGACCCGTGTCTACCGCTCGGTCTCTGATGCCGACCAATACGCAGGTTCTGTGCTGAAAGCTTTTCTTGAAAAAGAGGGTATTCAGGTCAGTCGTGGAGTTCGCATTGAGCGCGCCCCTCGAAAAGACATGGGACGACCAGTTGCGAGTGTCGAAGGTTTTCCGTTGTCATGGCAGCTGCTCGGACTCTTTAAAGTGAGCAACAACTTCATTGGCGACATGATGACCATTCAGCTTGATTTAGACGAAAACAAGAAGTTTGGTGCAACTCTTGAAGGAGGCGCGTCGCGTCTTGAGGGTTACATGGCGACCGTTTTGAAAACTGCTCCGACCCCCTACAAATCGGCAGGCGAGGGCTTGGTCCTGGATTCCGGAAGTGGGTTGACTCATTCAAACAAGTTGTCTGCCCGTGATGTTGTTGCCGTTCTGCAAAGAATGTATGTGAACAGTCGGGAATTTCCGGCGTTTTTGAATGCACTGCCGATGCCGGGTGCCGAGGGGACAGTTAAAAAACGCTTTCAATCTGAGCAAACGAGGCATTTGCGCGAAAGGTTAAGGGCAAAGACGGGAACTTTGAGTGAACCCCATGACGCAATTGGTTTAGCAGGGTACAGTCGTCTCAAGGACGGTGATTGGGTTGCTTTTTGTGCCTTAGTGAATGGTTCTTCCAAACGCCCAAACATCGGAATTGAATATGCACGCGAGACCATAGATGAAGATCTAGGTCGGCTTCTTCCACCGGAGATGTGATGGAAAAGAAACAGAAGGGAACTTTTACTCTCAGGCGTCTTTTTCCTGCATTGAATGAAGAGGAGCTGAATCGTATTCAGGAAAACTCTTCAGTCATTCGTCTGCGCAGAGGGCAAAATCTCTTTATTGCCGGCGACTCCCCTCGCTCTATTTATGGCGTTGCAAATGGGTGTCTCAAGATCGTTCGCGAGAGCGCAGAAGGCGAAAGCGTTATTACCCGCGTCGTTCGGCCGGGTCATATTGTTGGTATTCGCGAGGTCTTTGGTGAATTTAAATACTCGCGCACCAGTGTGGCACTGAAAGATAGCGAAGTTTTTTCGATTGATGCACAGGCTGTGATGGAATTGATCTCACGCTCTCCGGCAGCGTCTCTGCAATTTATGAAGATATTTTGCAATGAGTTAGCTCGACTTGAGAAGAGAATTGAGAATGATTTGTATAAGCCTGCAAAGAACAGAGTTGCGTCTGTGATTTACGAGCTCTTCACGTTGTTTGCCGATGATGGGAAGACTTCGTTCGAGCCGCCGCTCAATCGTCGTGATATTGCCGAGCTGGCGGATGTGACTCCCGAAACAGTCAGCCGTGCCATTGCGGATTTGAAGCAAGCAGGAATTCTGGAGACTCAGGGTGCAGTGTTTCATATTCTCGATACCGATGAGTTGCAGAATGAGGCGGAGGACAGGTGACAGCCGTCCAGTGTGAAGGGCTTGAACTGCGTGCCGGCTACAAGACTCTTATCAAGAATTTTTCCTTCGAATTGAAATTTGGTGATTCAGTTGCCGTCACTGGACCTAATGGTCTGGGCAAGACGACGCTGTTGCGCACATTGTGTGGAGTCAGCAAACCCTACCGTGGCACAGTTCAACTTGCGGGCTGCGAGCTTTGGCCATCTGCAGAAAATCGCCCACCGGTTGGAACTGCTTGTTACCTTGCGAGTCAACCGGCTTTGTTTTTAGATCACCCTGTCGCTGCCAACCTTGAATTTTACGTGCGTTGTCATGGTGGACTTTGGGATGCCGAAAAAGCTGCGCATGCCTTGCGATTAGTGGGGCTTGGTGATCGCATGAAGCAAACCGCCCGCACACTTTCAACGGGCCAAAAACGTCGCCTGAGTTTGGCATTTCTGGTGATGAATAAACCCCGGGTTTTATTTTTGGATGAGCCCACCAATGGTCTTGATGCTGATGGCGTCGGGCTCTGTCTTGAATCCTTGGCAATGCTCCGCAAAGAAATGCAATCGGCCATTTTAATTGCCACGCACGACCCTCAGCTCGTGGCATGGTGCGGCGCTGAAATCGACCTTAAAAGGTGGGCGCCATGACAACAGGACATTTAAGTTGGACAAAGAGCTGTTGGTTAGTTTTTGAATATTCTGCCCGGTCTGTGTTCCTTCGAAAATCATCTTGGGCAGGAACGCTGGCGTTTGCTGCCTGTTTGGCAATATTGTTCCCGTTTTCATTCGGAACGGAGTTGATTCAAAAGGCCGAAATTCGCCACGGTGCGTTTTGGGCGATTAACGAGTTTGTTGTTGCACTGACAGTGGGACGGCTTTTTGCCTTGGAGGCAGAATCCGGAATTCTTGAGATGGCGTTGTCCTCTGGAATTTCTCGGTCCTCACTTTTGTTTGGCAAAATTCTTTTTGTTGTTTTGTATCTGTTTTCGGTTCAATTGCCTTTACTGATAGTTTGGATTGTTTTTTACAATGTTCCGAATGCGGCAGTTGCTTCGATATTGCCTTCCATCGTGCCGCTTTTACTTCTTTTTAATTTGGGAACTGGCACGATTGGCGCCTTGCTCGCGTGCGTGACGGCGCGCAGTACCGGCCGTGATCTGCTCATGCCGTTGTTGTTTTATCCCTTGCAATTGAGTGTCCTGCTTGCGGCGGTCAGTTTGGCGACGTACACCGATCCCGGAGTGGTCATGCTTGCTGGAACTCAAGGAACATCTTGGTGGACGATTCTTGCAGGAGTTCCAGTCTTGTTTTTGGCTGTCGGTGTTCTGCTGAGTCAGGCACTTTTTCAGGAATAGTGTGAAAGGGATATGTGAACATGTCAGGTGAACTGGCCTCAACATACAAACGCTGGTCCAAATTTTTGCTACCGGCGGTTGCCCTGCAGTTGGTGGGTTGGTGGTTGGGCTTGTTTTGGATCGGTGCCGACAAAGATCAAGGCGAAGTTTATCGAATCATCTTTGTTCATGTACCGGTGGCATGGTGTGCTTTCATGTGGATTATTTTGGCCGCAGGCTTTGCAGTTTACGGCTATGTCCGCAAGGCGAGTTTCGAGGCAATGGATCGCAGCGCCCATGCGGCTATCGATTTAGGGACGCTGTTCTCGGCGCTGGCGCTGGCCACCGGAAGTATCTGGGGCCGTCCGACGTGGGGTGTTTGGTGGGATTGGGATCCTCGCTTGACCTCGACACTTGTGATGTTTTTGGTGTGTTGCGCCTATCACGTGCTGAGGAGCTTTACTCCCGACATTCAGGCCCGCCGCAACGCCGGACAAATTACAGCCATTTTGGCTGCCATTAACGTCCCTATCGTTTATTTCAGTGTGAACATTTGGCGCTCCCTGCACCAGCCCCAAACTTTTGTTCGGCGAGGTGGAAGCGCATCGTCGGATATCGGTCTTGTTTTATTCGCCAACGTTGTTGTGATGATTCTGTTGACGGTTGTTTTGTATAAGATTCGCCGTACGGCAATTGCGGCAGAAGAGACTCTCGAAGCCGCGCGGGAAGGACGTTAAATTCATGAATTCTTCAGAGTATGGCAATATTTCATGGGTTTTTTATGTGATCCTCGCCTACGGCTCGGTCGCATTATCCGTTCTGATTTTTGCAATTTCGACCCGCAGGCAATATTTGAAGGCTCAAGAAGCCCTCAAAGAAGAGGGATTTTCTGCCGATAAGGCGTGGTAGTTTTTTTACTAACCGGGAGTGTCCGACATGAAGATGACCAAACCCCAAATTGTTGCAACGACGGTTGTCTGCGCATCACTGGGTTCGATTATTTACATGGCCCTTCAACCCGAGAGCTCGGTGACGTTTTTTACTCCGGCTGAAGTTTATGCCTCACCCCAAAAATTCGTTGACCGCACATTCCGAGTTTCAGGACTTGTTTTGAATGGAACAAAAGACTGGGACGGAATGAACAAGATTTTGAAATTCCGAATGAGCGACCTGAACGGCCATGAATTTGCAGTCACCTACAAAGGTGTTCCGCCTGACTTGTTCAAAGAAGGACAAGGAGTCGTGGTCGAAGGAAAGCTTGCCCATGCAGATTTGCGCAAAGACAACTCGCTGCAGGCGAATCTTTTGATGGTCAAACACAGCGAGGTGTACGACACCAAAGAAGATCACTCGAAGATGCGTGAAGCGCGTTTGGTTGATGATATTCTGAAGCACGAAAAGAAAAAATAATCTGAGTTGTGACGACTATCTTAAGGATTGAGAGCGGTGGCACAGAAAAAAATCACCAACGGACTTTATGCGGCGATTGCTGCGCTACTTATTTTTACCGGCTTGATGATCTACGCACTCAATCGGGATGCAAATTACGTTCCGAGCCAGTTGGTGGGCAAGGCTGTGCCAATGTTCAATGCGGGTACGGCACAGGGTGCAATGTTTGATTTGACCTCGGTTGCCGGCAAAGGGAAATGGGTTGTTATTAATTTTTGGAGCACAACCTGTGTCGTGTGTCGTGTGGAGGCTCCAGAACTCGAACGTTTTTGGCGTGAAGATGTTTCGCGGCCCGAAAATTCAATTCACTTTGTCAGCGTAAATATTCAAGATGAGATTCGAGATATTCTAAACTATCAGAAGAATTTTTCGCTCAGTTATCCGGTCGTGGCCGATGTGTCTGGTAAAATCTCTCTCGATTTCGGAGTTTATGGAACACCCGAAACTTTCTTTATCAGCCCCGAAGGAATTGTCCGACACAGGGTTGCTGGTGAAGTTGACCGCAACACGATTCTCGCCTTTGTTGACTGGCTCAAGAACAACCCATCTATTACGCCAGAGCAGGCTATCGAGGGATTCGGGCGGGTACGCGCGGGCATTTCGCGTGGCGGCTAACCACCGATGAGTCAAGACTTACCTAAATTTACAAAAATCAACGAGCAATTCCCTTGCGCAAATTGTGGCTACAATGTGCCAATTGCCCGTTCGACGTGTCGTGATCATTGTCCAAAATGTCTTTGGAGTCTTCACGTCGACGTGAATCCAGGCGACAGAGCAGCCAACTGTGGTGGCTTGCTCGAACCCAAGTCCTATTCGGCGAATCCCAAGAAGGGCTGGATGATTCATTATCTTTGCCGGAAGTGTGGTATGCAGCGAGTGAATCGTTTTCTGGAAAATGATGCATTTGAATCCGATTCTTTCGAGAGTCTGCTGCGTTTGAGTGGCGAATCCTCGCGCTGAGTTGAAGGAAGAGTATGGCAAAGAAAAAGCGTTGGCTTTTTAAAAAATTGTTTCACTCGAAGCTTTGGTGGGCCATTTTTCTAGTCGGCGTCTCGGCTGCGGTCTGGGAAGCGTGGAGTTCTGTTGCGCATACCGTGATCACGCATGAATTGATGGGTCGAATGAACGATGACCAAGAGGTGAGGCTCATGTTTGTGGGTGACACCGGAATGGGCAATGAAGAACAAGAAAAAGTTGCCCAATTTATGGAACAGGTATGCAAGACGACAGACCCTGCCGCTGTGATTTTTTTGGGTGATAACTTTTATTACACGGGCGTCAGCTCAACCGAAGATCCCATTTGGGATTCTCGGTTCGAAAAAATGTATTCGGGAGAATGCCTCAGGAAGCTCTCGTTCTATGCCATTCTTGGCAATCACGACTATCGGGGCTCTGCCGATGCACAGATCGCTTATTCCCGTTCAAAGGGCGGTCGCTGGACAATGCCGGCACGCTACTATTCTTTGAAGTTTGGCGAATTACTCGAGATTGGCGCTGCAGACACGACCATCTCGGATCGATGCGCAGTTCAGTCTTTATGCAGTGTCGACTGGTTGATTGAAAAACTCAAAAACTCAACGGCCCGTTGGAAAGTTCTCATAGGTCATCATCCGATTTTATCGGGTGGAAAGTATCGCACGTTGCGAGGACTGAGGCATTTTACTCTGCCCGAATTGTATTGCCGCAGCGGCGCCAGTGTTTATGTCAGTGGACATGATCATGGCCTGCAGCATCTTCATGGACGCTACCCGACGTCCAATTGCGAAATTGAGCAGTTTGTTTCGGGGGGCGGTGGAGCGTCTCTTTACCCCATTGAAAATATCCCCAATCAAACGTTGTATGCCGAGAGCGCGTTTGGGGTGTTGATGGGTCGTTATACGACGCGCGAACAGCGTTATGAGTTTTTAAAAATAGACAGCACAGAGCCGGCCTATTCATGGTCGCAGAGGCGGGAACAGTAAGTATGCCGGCGAAGTTGAAGGACTTGGGCCACTCCGAGAATCTCATCGTTGTTTCAGACGTGCACATGCGCACACCTGACGACGAAAGGACCAAGGCTTTTTTAGATTTTCTTGGTCGAATTGAAACGCAATTTAAATGCGACACTCTCGTATTGCTTGGTGATATTTTTGATTTCTTCAATGCCCGTCAGTTGTTTTACTTTCAGCTTTGGAAACCTGTTTTTGACCGTTTAAGGACGCTTAAAGAAGCAGGCGTGAGAGTTGTTTTTGTCGAAGGAAACCACGATTACGGGTTTGAGCATTCACCGCGTCCCGAGATTCGCGATTGCTTTTTTGATTGTGGCGATGTTGTTCTTAAGCTTAAGCATAAACGATTAGGCGATATTGTTTTGCTTCATTCGGACGATGTTGTGTGTCCGCCAAGTTATCGAATCTTTCGCTCACTTGTGAAGTCAGAAACATTTCAAACGTTGTTGGCTCCTGTTCCGGGGCGTTTAACGTCTGCAATTTTTTCGCGGTACGCAGGGCTTTCTCGCGCACGCGACGACTACCGGGTTTTGGAACAGCAGTTCCTCACCGATTGTGCTTTGCGCTTCAAAGGACTTCTTTCCGCAGATTTTGGCCTGAATCCTCGGATTTGTGTGTTCGGGCACATCCACGTCAATCTGGACGATGAACTGGATGACGTTCGATTTTTGAGCGGTCCAGCGTGGTTTTCTTCACCCAATCTGTTGTGGCTTTCTGAAGATGGTCGTGTGGAACGCTGTTGGTTGGCTGAGTCTGGGGCGCCTGTTGAAACCTTCAGATTCTCTACCCACGCATCAAAACCCGATTCGAAGTCCGTATGATGAGAGCGGTCATTGTTGGTCGCGGAATACTTGGCTTAAGTATCGCCGAATTTATGTCGCGTTCTGGAAAATTTAAGGTCGACGTCATCAGTTCCGTTGCACATCCTTCAGCGTCCTCGGCTGCCGCGGCCAATTTGTCCACCAAAGCTCAGGTGTTTGCCCGTGATCCTCATTTTGATCTCAAGATTCGTGGCAAATCGATTTATTCGGACTGGCTCATTCAAATGCGACGAGAGCTCGGTGAGCCAAACGCAGATGATCTGTCTGAAATCTTTTCTTTGGGCATGGGACGAGATGTTTTTACCGATGACTCTGCTTGTAACGCGCAGTGGCGTCGGGTTGTGCAACCAGCCGAAGAGATTCGTACTCGCGGTCTCGCACCACAAAAAGTGAATCGTCCGAATCCGTTTTGGGTTGAATACGCCGATGAAGGGTGGGTGGATGCAGAGGCCATGTTGCAGCTTCTCGAGCGCATTTGCCGCAAGCGTGGCGTAGGATTTCTTGAAGCGAATGTTATGCAAGTTGACGCTTTTCCTCATGAGGTTCAGCAACCCGATCACCTTATTCTTGCTGCAGGGAGTCATACGCCGCAGATTTTGTCGGCCTGGGGCGTTGAGCTCACTCATCCTGTTTTTCAGAAGAGCAGGCGATGGTCTTTTGGAGGAACGCTTGAACTGAAAATTCATCAAGATGTGATGCCCTCGGGAGTGACTCTGCTTGAGATTGTTCCCGCTCAAGGTCCGCTGTCGAAGCTGACTTTCAGCGGTCGACGAGGTCGGATTTTTTGTTCATCCATTTCCGTGAAATGTGCCGATCGAGGATTTTCCGAACCTCCGGTTTCGGTCGATCTGGCCACTGTTGAGGAACAAAAGAAGTTTATGCTGGAGATGGTTGAATCAACTTTTGGCCTGTCACCAGCGAGTTTCACGAGTCAATTTCGGTGGGGGATGCGCTTGGGATTCGGCCACAGTGAACTTGTCGCCGAACAGTTGGCTGTCCCTAAAAATCTTGAAAATCGTTTAGGAAAGTCGTTGTTTGTGGCTGCCGGAGCTCACAAGAGTGGTTTTCTTTTTGCACCCTGCATGGGTCAGTTGGTGCTGCAAAAAATGCAGGCGTAGCGCAGCTGCCTCTGAGATAAACTCAGAGAGATAGCTTCGGGGGCGCCTATGTCCAAATTGACTTCAGTTATTGCTTCTTTTGCTGCACTGTTTCCTGCGCTCGTAGCGCAGGCACAAGATTTTCAAACCGGCGCGGTCTCAGATGGGCAGGAGCGCTCGGCAGGTGTCAACGACAGCACCGAGTCGTTGAACACGGGACGCGGCGGCTTTCTTGGGATTGGCGGACAAAAACCATTGCAACGCGTTAAGGGTATCCCACTTCCCACCCGCCAGAATCGATATGCGGCAAACAGTTTTTCGGGTCAGGCCGGAGGGTCTTTTGATTCCGCGCCGCTGATGCAGACTCGCAGAACGAAACCGATGTCTGGTGAATTGACCACCGATTTTCCCGCGCGGATGATTTACCTGAACGGCAAAAATGTGAGCTCTGTGCGTGAGCAAACACTTGAAAATGTGAGTGTTCGTATCGATGCGCAGGGGAATGTTTATATTTCGGCCCCGCACTACGAGGTTCAGGAATCGACTCATTACCGTCCGTTGTTACCAAATGAGGTGCCGAAAGTTGGCAAGCCTTCGCCCTCAAGCGACTCTCCTTTGATGCAGGGAAGGTACTCCAAATCCGCACCTTCGCAGCGTTCAGTTGTCCCTCCGGTGGAGACTGAAGATGCTGATTCTGTGGACCAAGGGCCCGCCTTGAAACCCGCTGAGCCAGCCAAGAATCAGACCAAAGACTCACCGGCTGGCAGCGATGCCGCAAAAACACCGGCTAAGGGGATCTGAACTCTTTAAGTGCTGAGTCTTCTTTGCTAATCAACCCCCTGAGCACAGTGAGTTGTGGTCAGGGGGTGTTTTTTGAAGTCTGCATGTCGCTTGTCTATTTCTGAAAACGAAAGAACCATTTTACGCCGGCGCCGCGATGCTCTTATGCAATCCATTGGCAGCGGAATTGCATTTGTGGTTTCTGCTAAACAGAATGCGGGACCCGCTGCATATCGCGCTGCTTTCAGGCAAGACAGCGATTTTCTGTATTTAACGGGGTGTCCGGAAACCGATGCGTTAGCTGTGTTTATTCCCCAACATCCTCAGCACAAATCCGTCTTGTTTATTCGCGAGCGCGACGCTCTCAGTGAGTTGTGGAATGGCCCGATGTTGGGCCTCGACGACGCTGCAGCTCAGTTGGGTTTTGATCTTGTTCTTCCACTCAACGAAATGGACAAAAAAATTCCAGAGTGGTTGTCCTTCGCTGATTCCATCTATTGGGACGCTTCGCCTGAACTTGAGTTCTACGAACGCCTCAGGCCACTTTTGCAGGGCAGTCGATTGCGCCGCAATGGTGCTGAAATTCTCAATGTGCGTGACGTGATTCACGAGCAGCGTCTTTTCAAGGATGAGCTTGAAATTGAATCTTTACAGCGGGCCAACGACATTGCATCGAGGGCTCATGAATTGGCCATGCGCGTCACGCGTCCAGGACTTTTTGAATATCAAGTTCAGGCATTTCTTGAAATGTCCATGCGTGTATCAGGCTCCTCTCAGTTAGGTTATCCAAGTATTGTTGCTGGTGGTGCGAACGCCTGTTGCCTGCATTACAACATTAACAATTGTCGACTCGATGATGGTGATCTTCTCTTGATTGATGCAGGTTGTGAGTCGAATTTTTACACAGCCGACATTACCCGCACGTGGCCCGTATCGGGTAAATTTACCGGAGAACAACGCGCGCTTTATGAACTTGTTCTCGAGACTCAAGTGCGTTCGATTGAAAAAATTCGTCCCGGCCTCAAGCTCACAGAGTTGAATGATTTTGCAGGTCGTACTCTTGCCGAAGGGCTGATTCATCTAGGCATTTTGAAATGCAGCATCGACGAAGCACTCGAAAAGAAACGGCACAAGGATTTTTTCCCGCACGGTCTGGGGCATTTTTTGGGGCTCGATGTTCATGATGTTGGCCGTTACCGCATCAAGAATGTTGAACGCCCTCTTGAGGCCGGTATGTGCGTGACAATTGAACCCGGTCTGTATATTCAGCCGTCTTTTTCGGACGTTGATGCCCGTTGGCATGGACTTGGGATCCGCATTGAGGACAACATCCTTGTCACTGCAGAGGGGCACCGGAACTTCACGACCTGCATCAAAAATGTTGAAGAAATTGAGGCCGTTGTTGGGACATTGTCGGCCAATGAACTCAAATCGTTCGTGTCAGGCTGAAATCTTTATTGTTTGAGGCTGTTTCCTGTGTGAGTCCCTGTGACGGCTCGTGGTTGTGAGCTTTTGCGGGAGAACATTTCATGGGTAGACCGCTGAGTTTTAAAACCTCTTTCCTCTGTTCGCTTTTGCTGACTTTATCCTGCGCTCCTGTGGGAAACGAGTCCGCTCATTCTTTCCGCCTTTTCGAGGAACGTGCTGATGCGCAGTTCGAGGTGACGGTTGATCCATCTGTCGCTGCGCAAATCGACGGTACCTCTTTGAGAGCCGCGCTCACGAAGAGTGTTGAAGTTTTTCAAAACAACCTTTCGAAACTGATTGCACCTATCAAGGTGAGTGTGGGTGGTGCGGGATGTCTGAGAACGGGATACAATTTTGAAGATAAAACCGTTCATTTCTGTAAGAACGAAAAAACTCCGGCTTCGGGAACAGCGTCGGTTGATGTGATTCATCACGAAATGTTTCACGCGATGGTGTGTCAGCTCAAACCTAACTGGTGCACAGCGGAGTTCCTCAAAGACACCAATAATGTTGTGCTGCACGAAGCTTTGGCCGACCTCTTTGCCCATCAGATCAATCCTGACGAACTGTTCGGAGAAAACTTTTATTCTTCATCGACGCACATTCGCCGTTATCGCAGCGATGCTTGTTATAACCTTGTCGACAGTCCCTACGGGAGGGCGTCGACTTTGGTTGCATTCGTCTTGAATCAATCGCAGGCACTAGTTGCCATTGCGAAAGTGTTCAGTGGCGACGCGTTTTCGGCACAGGCTTTAGGAACTGATGCAGAACCTTGTTTTCGGGGTGATGGCCCGGCGCTGCAGTTTAAGCCAGAAAACTATCCGGAATCTTTGCTTTCGAGATATAAAATACGTCCCAATCAACCCCTTGTTCTCAACCTCATAAGTAATGATTCGATGCAGAAAAACTTTCCGGAATATTCTGTTGAGTGGTCTGCAGAAAAAGATATTTTCTCGATGACCCAAGAGAATGGCCGTATTTTTATCGCCCCGAAATCGGCGGAAGGTTGGACAAAGGCGATTGCGCAAATCCGTTTGGGAAACCGCATTTTGGGTTCTAAAGTCTTTTATTTTTCGGTTGTCTCTGAAACCAAATAGTCAACAAGACTCGAACGGGTTTTAGCTTTTGGTTTCTTGGCTGGGTTGTTCGGGTTCTTTGCGAGAAGAGAATAGTTTAAAGATCTCTTTACGGTAATGAATCAACACAGCTACAAGGAAAAGTGCAATCACCCACGGCTGATATTTCTTAATCAGATCGATAATATCTTTGCCGTAATAGCCCACCAAATAGACCTGCGTTGGCACGCTGACGAGCGCTGCAAACCCGTCGACGAGAACAAATTTATGAGCAGGAACACCAAGCATGCCGCAGCTCAAATGCCCAGGAAAGCGAATACCTGGGGTGAATCGGAAGACACCAGCTGCCCAAAAACCCCAGCGAGACATCCAGTGCTGCACTTTTGCCATCATGGCAGGCTGCGCAAATTTGTTCAGCACAGGTAAAGATAAAATCTTATTTCCAAATTTTTTACCCAGAAAATAGACAAGAAAGTCACTCGAAAAAACCGCAATAAAAGCAAGCCACGCCGCAAGGTGGATATTCAACGCCCCCTCGCTGACTATTCCCGTTACGGGGTCGGGTTGGTTTCCGAGGTAAACAAGAAATCCAAGACTCAAAAGAGTGACTTCTTCCGGAATTGGAAGTCCAAAGCTGCTCGCATACATCACGAGGAACAGCAAAGAGAACGTCAGCCATGGCGAGTGAGCAACCGACTGCATTATCTCGTATATGGATTGTTCCATTTAAACATTCCTTCTGGGCATGCTTTCGTTGTGGTCCACGGTATAGACCACAACCCTTTAGGCTGTGTATGACTTACATGTTTCAAGGCAGCTCTTACATGCTTCGAAGCATTCCTTGCATTCTTCGTGGTGAGTCACGTGGGGCTCGCACGATTTCATGCATTTTTCACAAGCTGATATGCAAGCTTTGGCTTGTGCTGCTGCCAGAGTGGACCTGAGTCCTGCCAATTGGCTGAGGGCTGCCGACATCGCCTGAACTTCGAGCGCTGATTGAAGACAATCGGTCATCGCTTTTTGGCCATTGTTAATTAACTCCATGCAATGGCCTGCGCACATTTGTGCAACGTGTCCACAGTGCGCTGCCGCATGATTCAAATCGCCAAAAGAAACTTTTTTATTGGCTGACTTGCTGTCTGTTTTCTCAGCCGCTTTTTTGTGGTGGCCATGATGTTTATGGTGGTGTGACTCTTTCTTTTCTGATGCTGTCGCGACAGAATTGCGCGTGGCAATAAGGGTTGCTGCGGTGGCTGCCAAAGCTTTAAGGGTGTCTCTACGTTCCATGAGATTGCGCTCCTTCGCTAAATGTTTGGGGCAATGTTGTCCTTATCTTTCAAGGGCCTGATCATGCCAGAAGTCGTAAAGAATAGAAAACGGGTGACGGTGTTGGGAGCCGGATTTACCGGGCGAAGACTGTTTGCTGATTTATCGGGCTCTTTTGAGGTCGTGCTGACGAGTCGCAACGGGAACAATGTGGCAACGGGGGCACCCGAAAACTGTCTTCTGTTTGACCTCATGCGGCGTGAAACGTGGGCGAATGTGTTTTCATCCGATTTTTTAGTTTGGACGTTTCCTGCAGCACAGACGACGGGCCAGATTCCAGTTGCACTTGAATTTGCGCAACGCGTTACCTCTCGCCAGATTCCAGCGGTAGTTTTTGCGAGCACATCTTGTTACCAGACGACCACGGCAGATCAGTTGGTCGATGAGAGTTTCCCCTTAGATACGTCACAGCCCCGCGTCGTGGCAGAGGAGTCTTTGCGACAGTCTGGCTTCTTGGTTTTGGCCTTGGCCGGATTGTATGGTCCCGCGCGAGACCCCGCCGACTGGCTTCGGCGCGGGT
>CAYWSV010000010.1:29569-36034 GCA_964460155.1 uncultured Oligoflexia bacterium
CAATACATTAATCTGATTCACGTGGGTGATGTTTCAAAAGTTATAGAGCGCTGGTTGTTCCTGAATGATAAACCCAATGGAGTATTGGCGAATCGCCCTCTTTCGGGGATGCGATTGAATGTGAGCGATGGTCGTCATCGTCGATGGAAGGAACTTGCGAAACAATTGAAGAGCCACGGACTGCTCAACGCAGATTTTGAGCCGTTTGTTGAAAACGCCCCAGCCCAGCAATCAAAGAGAATCAATAATGGGAAGCTGCGGCAGGTCTTGTTTGATGGAGTTTTTCACCAGTACCCAGAGCAGGGCCTTTAGTTTTTGCTGGTGAAGATCGTGTCGAAAAGCCCCTGATTCTGCCATTGCAGAAAAACTCGTCCGCCCGGCAGATAGTCGGTGTGCGGAGATTCCGAGTCCACAAGGCCCGAAATCCACTCGGTCGCAAAGAACTTCACGGCCTCTGCATTTTGTCGGGGTGACGTTCCGCAATACATGTAACAGAGTGCGTCCGAAGATCGGCCTTCGAAATCGCAGTGACTCGCTGTTTTCAAGCGAAATCCCTGAGCTTCAAAGCGTCCCGATTCAAAAAGCGGATAGGCATTCCCGTCTGCATTACAGCGACTGGGTTTGGCAAGAATAGCGAAGTAGGGGAGTGGAAGGCGTGGGCCCAAATGCTGCTCGGGAAGATCACCTACAACAGGATCGAGCAAAAGAATTCCGCGGATGTCTCGGTGTCGATTGTAAAAAAGACCAGCAACGTGAGTCAGGAATCTTGCTCCGGCAGAAAATCCAGCCATGAGGAGCTTTTTCGGTAAGGCGTCGCCGCTATTGTCTTTGAATTTTTTCTCGAACGCATTGACAAACATCTCGGGGAAGAGCGGATCCATGTATTGAGGATCTTTAAGTCCGGGCATTAAAACTTCGATGTTTCGTTCAACAAGAGCCTGTGCAAGCGACATCATTTTTTCCGCATTGCGCATCATGCCGTGCTGAACAATCACAAGCGCTCGCGGTGGGATGTTTTTGTTTTCAGGTTTGAGCCATGTGAGCGGAATCGTAACTCCGTCTCCGAGGTCGAGAGTCTCTTTGAATTTGAGTCCGACGGCATGTGCTTGATTATTAGCAATGCAGACGCTCGCAGAGGCGCACAGAACAAGCAATTTTTTGCGCACAAACTTCATCGGGGCCTCCGCGTTTGAAATTTGGGTCCCGCCCAGACATTGATCAAAATGTGAAATCGATAAAAAGTCAAAGGCTCAGAGCTGAGATGAAAAGAATTTTTGGGATTCTGCATTATGATTGTGCTTTATTTGCTCCAAAGAGATTTCAGTCGTTCCTTCAATTTAATTTCCGCCCCTTCGTCTGAAGGGATGTAGGCCGCACCTGAGCGTTGCCGCATTAATTCGACCGCTTCAGGAAGATACTGCTCCCTGATGAAACTGCGAGGATAATTATGGGGATATCGGTAATTTTCATGGCCTTTAAGCGTCAAGTATGGTGGCGGTGCAGAGAGAGTTTTTTGTTCATGAACCTGCTGCCACCAGTTCGAAACAGATTCAAGAGCACGCAGAAGTCGGTTACTCTTCACTGTCGATGACAGGTAGCATACGGCTTGCGCGATCGCGTAGCGCCCTTCCGGCATTCCAACTTTCTCAAACGCCGCTGCGCAATCATTAGCAACGCGCAATGCATTTGGGTCTGCATTGCCGACATCTTCACTGGCAAAGATGATGCAGCGTCGCAGCAGGAACAAGGGATCTTCCCCTGATTCAAGTGCGGCAATCGCGTAGAAAAGAGCTGCATCGGGATCAGAACCCCGCATGCTTTTTATCATTGCACTCGCATAATCATAGTGAGCTTGAGCCGTCCAAGCTCTGAGCTGGCCTGCAATAAGATCACGTTCTGCTTGTTCGTCTTCGCAGTGAATTAATCCATCGAGGATATTGAGTGCAAGTCGCACATCTCCATCGGCGCGTTTCGCAAGAACCGGAACCCATTCCGTCAAAAGTCTTGATTTTTTGCTCTCGTCATTGGCTTGGTTGGAGTCTTGTAAACGCGATGTAATAGAAAACGTAAGAACGTCGGTCAGCTCTGTTGTTGAAGGCGGATGGACTCGTTGAGTTCGAATACGACTCAGCAACGCAGGACTGAGTACTGCAGCAGGATTTTCGGTTGTAGCTGCCAAAAGCCAGCACGCGCCCGATTCAAGAACGGGGAGTAAAACGTCCTGTTGCGGGCGTGTGAGTCGATGAATTTCGTCGATAAACAGAATACCGCCGCCGTTAAGATTCTCGATAGCTTTTTTAATGTCGGAGATTCCGTGACTCACAGCAGAAAGTTGCCGAAAGGAATATTCGCGTTGAGCTTCGCAAAGCAGAAGCGCGAGAGTCGTTTTTCCGCAACCCGGCGGCCCCCAGAAGACCAAATGTGATTTATGACCGTCTCTCCAGCGTTTGAGATCACGGTCCCATAATCGTCTGGCATGACCTGCAAGGTGCTCCATCCGATTGAGAGTTGGACGCATAACGTCAGCCCAAGGTGTTGACTGCAACATTCGATGCACGCTCCTCACCAAAATTCATTCAACCTTCACACTGCATTGGTCTCGAAATGCCATGACAAGATGCACCCTGCAAGCCGAGGACGTTCCATTTCTTACCGAAATGAAAGAATTGGCCCTGTAGACTCCACAGTGCCTGATCTCATCGCTAATCTGGAGAACCATTGCATTGGGAGTTGAGCATGGAGAACGCCGAAAGAGTTTTTACCCTCAAGCTAAGACATGATTCAGGTGGTCACGAGGCGCTTGGATTATCTCTTCGCCCCACTGTGGGTGAGCTATGGCAGGGTGAGGGTCGCGTTCCTGTGGCGGGTGTGTTGACTTATCGCGGCCGAGTCGATGCCGTGATTACTTTTTTCGTCGATCAGTTTTTGAACGACGAAATTTTTCAGGATGGTGATTCGCTCGCATTGGCATCTGAAAAGGGTGAAAAGTTTGTACTTGTCACTCGCAGAGGAGATGTTCACGAAGCGCAGATGCGCATGTAACATCTTTTTGGGCTGAAAGAGCAGCCACCGGAGAGTGTCACGATGCCGAGAGCACCTGTGCGTGGGGTTATCTGGATTTAAGGGAATGACCCGCCAGATCGAGCAACCGTTGGGCTTCCATGATGAGAGATTCGGGCGAGCTGTCGTCCGCTTTCTTGTTCTTCTGCAGGGAGAGAAGATCCGCGGGTGACATCCTGAGTGCCTTGGCAATCTCTTCGAGTACGTCGAGAGACAAGTTTTGAGGTTCTGTCTCGAGTCTGGAAAGATATCGGATCGAAATACCTGCCCGACGGGCGAGCTCAGCTTGTGTGAGTCCCATTTGAAGGCGCACAGTTTTAATTTGCTTTGCCACGATATGTTTAAGTGCCATCAGTTCTCTGCTCCGATTATCCCTAGATTCTCAAAGAGCCTACGCGAGAAATTTTCTAACGAAAAGAGAACTATCGTGAATCAATTGCAGGATAGTGCTGAGAAATTCGAAAGAAATGCGCCGGAGTAGAAAAACTTTTCATACGAATAATCGTTTATGCCGGCAATTTTAGAGTGTTGGTCTCGAAATTTGAACTTTTTGTTCTCATGACAGAGATGCGTCGAGACGCTCGATGAGGTTGGTGAGAGTGTGGTGAATATAAAAATTTGGAGCGGGAAACGGGACTCGAACCCGCGACCCTCGCCATGGCAAGGCGATGCTCTAGCCAACTGAGCTATTCCCGCACGAAGTGAGTTGGGGTGTTACTTGACCGTTGAGGCTTTTGTCAAGTGGGTTTGCGTTCTGGCTTCTTGGTGACCCGAGCGACCTGTACTACAAGAGGAAGACTCGGTTTTCTGCCAACAATCGGAGGCATGCAGAGTGAATGGCGCGGACGCCGGCGAACCCCGTTGGGGGACGTTTGGAAAAAATTTTTTTCTGCGGGTTTCCGCGCATATCCTCATGGTGATTGCGCTTTGGTTCGTGCTGCTTTTCTTTGAGGAATTCTATCGCTCGGCTGCTCCCCAAACGACCTTGGATGGTGTTCAAGTCCTGTCGGGGCATTGGTCTCGTTTGTCTGCAGATCTTCGGCCCGCACTCATTGCCGGTCTGCTGACTCTGAGCTGTGTGGGGTTCAGCTGGGGCGCTGTTGGTTCGGCTGCGCCGTTAGTCGTCTCCTTGGCGTTCTGTTTTCTCGCCACAGTGGTTGGTGGATTGGTTGCTCGATTTCCAATTCCCGAACGGGCCCCTGAGTGGCTGTTGTGGGCAGGTCCGCAAACACCGCGCTTGCTTCAATTGGCTTTGGTTGTGTCGCTGTTTTTGATTTCGACATTTTTTTTATTGCGGCGCATGACCCTTCTCTACGAAAGCCTGAACCGCGACCGTTTGGCCCTCTCGCCGGTGGCCGAGGATCATGTGATTCGTGCTTTGGTTCAATCAATGTTGCTTTTGGTTGTGACCGTTTTTGGGGGAGTTGCGGCTTGGAATATTTCCAACGCTCGACCTGTTCCTGCTGTTGCTCAGGCCGACTTGCGTGAGCTCAAACCCTCTGTTCTTGTGTTGGCCGTCGATAATGAGACTCATGCAAAACATTTCAAGGCCCGCATGGGCGACCCTTTCTTTAGGTCTTGGGTCGTTTTTGGGAGTCCGGAGACGGGTGCCAAATTCGATGAAGTTTTGCAGTGCCGTTATCCGATTAGGCTGATTGGTACAAAAGAGACCGTCCGACCCAACGATAGCAAGGAAATTAGTGATTATTTTGTGCCTTCTGCGCTTTCCGGAGCTGGATACTCAGTGAGCCTTTTGCATGAAGGCTCGGCCAATGACACCAGCGAAGCACTGAAGATGTTGTCGAGAAATTATGCACACGTCCGTGTTTTTCGGCGGTTTGGTTTGTTGATTCCGTCGAGTGTTTTTTACACTCCTGACGTTCAGCTTGCGCAAATTCGTGAGGCTTTGTCTTCGTCCGTTGCACGAGGGAAATCAGCTTTTGTTACAGCATCATTACTTTCGCGCGAAGGGCGTTTGCAGACAAAAGAGGACTCAGCCCAGTTTGAGATTTTTCTCGATGCACTGGCGAGCCAGAATTGGCTGCGAAATGTTTTTGTCGTGTTGCTTGAGTTCCCTCTGGGAGTTCAGGACCAAGCTGTTAATACCCTTTCTCTGGGCGCAACTTCGGCGCAGGTGACTTTTTGGGCCACGGGCGCGCTTGCCGATTCCACTGTGAATTTACCGTTACCTAAACTGGTGCGGGGAATCGATTTGGGAGCGAGTCTTGCCGCCCGCCTGCGTTTATCCTCGCTTGTTTCACAATGCGATGGAGCAGCATTGTTTGATATTTCAGAGCGGCCGTCTGTTTTTCCACGAGACCTTGTGTATCAGGAGCTTGATTTGAAAGACGGTCAGGAGGTCTTCCGCAAGCGTGGATGGCTGACATCCGATGGTTTTCGTCTCGAGATTCAAGAGACAAACGAGGGAGCGCTTTCCAAAACTTTTAAGTATTCACTTAAGGCAGGAAGCTATAATCGTTCTTGGGAACCTGTGGACGAAAAGCTGGTTCAAGACTCAACGGTAAGTGCAGAATTGAATCGTCAGCTTGACGAATTCCTGCGCACGGCGGGAGTCGAAATTCTCAACTTAGGCAACGGACGAACTGCGTACTCCGAACCGTTTCGGCGTGTTCGGCTTCTGCAGTAGGGACAAAGGGAAAACAATTGTCAAAGTTTCTTTCCCTGAAAAAACTGAAGGTCCTCAAGAGTGCTGTGGCAATTGCACTGCAGCAGACTTTGTGTCGGTTTACTCTTTGGGTTGCCTGTCACGGAGTGTTCCTGCCGTGGTATGGATGGGCCGAAACAAATGTTCCCGTTCAAACTCTTGAACGCTATCGACGTCGAGCAATGGTTGCGCGCCTGCGTGCACAGCGATTCAAGATCGCCCGAGGTCCATTTATTCTGCGGGGTGTTCTTGAGAATCTTTTTACTTTTTTGCGTTTCATGCAATTCCCAGCAACAGTGTCGTTCAAATTCGTTGCTGCACTTTTGGTGTGCTTGTTTCCCCTGATTGTTTTTTTCGTTGTTCGTATTTATTTGCCCGTGCCCCAGCGTATGGCGCGTGTCGGACTCGATTGGAATAGACAGAATGTTGGAACTGCAGAGGTTCTGCATCCAAATATTTTGCGTTTATCTGATTTCAATTTTACCGCGAACCGACAGACCGAGATTCCCCAACCAGACGGTTTCTTTCATTTCAGAGAGATTGATGGTCGAAGTGGTGAAGGGATTTTTACCCAAGGAAAAAGTGGTGCCCACGAGGAAATGTGGCGTGGCTGGCGATTGTCTGCTGGAGCCGATCTGCTGGCTCAATTCAGTGGGGAAGCGCAGATTCGAACTTTACGGCTTAAGTATAAAGTTATGCCCAATAAATTGGGGAATGCTCAGTGCAGGATCGATGTCACA
>CAYWSV010000011.1:0-22582 GCA_964460155.1 uncultured Oligoflexia bacterium
CGGGCAAATTCTTGTTCTTCAGGATATGCTTGGCATGAACCTCGATTTTAGGCCAAAATTCCTGAAGCACTTTGCCGAGCTCGAGAAAATCATCTCTGGTGCTTTGGAGGCCTATTGTAAGGAAGTGAGCGAGCGCACATTTCCTGCAGGAAAGTTGAATGACCGAAACAAAGAAACTCACTCTTGAGGAAATCAAAGCACGCGTGCGCGTTGTGTGCATTTGCAAGGGCATAAAGATGTCCCGCATTTGTGATGCAGTGCAGAACGGCTGCTCGACTGTTGAGGAAGTTAATAAGGCGACGGGCAGTGGCAATGGCGGGTGTGGAGCAACACGCTGCCGCCCTGTCATCGAGCAAATTATAAAGAACGGCGGCAGGCCTCTGACTTCGACCGTTCCATCTAGGGATGATGATGCCGATTCGGATGATTCTTTTTGACAGGCTGACGCGAGGATTCGTTCTCGTGTCCTGCGGAGTGGCGGGACTTTGTTTCGTTTCCTTCGTCTTTGTCTGAATCCTTTCGAACCCGAATGGAGATATCCAACCGGTGTTCGCGCACCGCGCTGAATACGCGCTCGACGGCAAGAGAAACAAGGTTTTGTGCAAACTCGCGCGAAATACCCTTGAGCATCTCCTCGCGACTTTTTGAAATAATTTGTTGAGCGTCTTTTGGAAGAGTATCTGTCACGTCTTTGAGGACGTCGAGACTCGATGTGACAGTGCGTTTAAGTAAGTCCCCGCCTATCTTTGCGATGTCTTGAAGATCTTCGCGCGAAAGCCATGAAGGGTCGGACGTCTGTTTTTGGTCGCGTGCCATGCTGTGTTCCTCATCTGCGATCTGCGTGAGTTTCTCATGAATTCCCGCGAAGGTCCAAAAGACAATCAGCCTGCTTCAGGCAGACTTCCTCCGCTCCCTTTTTGGGCGGAAGATTTGCGCGCGCCGAGTTCACCGAGCAGATCTTTAAATTCTTTGGCCGACGGCAAAAGTGCGAGGGCCTGATGGCAGATGGTTTTGGCCTTACCTGTTTGACCGAGCTCACGGTACGAGAGGGCTAAGTGATAGAGCGATTTTTGATGACTTGGTTCTGCGAAAATAGCTCGTTCGAAATAGATTGCCGACTGATTAAAATCACGCGCAGCGAAGTTGATGAGCCCGACTTGAAACATGGTCTCGGCCGTGGGCTCCATGCGGGTCAAAGACGCCCACACCATTCGCGCGGGCATTTCTTGGCCCATTTTTTTCAGCAGGCGGCCCTTTGTCGTCATTGTTTCAATTTGATCAGGTTCGGCCGAAAGACAGGCTTCGATGTCTGCAAAGGCTTCTTCAAATTGGCTTAATTTTTCATGCATGAGGGCGCGCGCATGAAGGACATCTGCTTGATTAGGTTTTTGATTCAGAAAATCCGTGAAGATTTGAATGGCCTTTTTGCCATTCCCGAGCTTCACACAGACATCCGAAATACCCTTGAGTGCCATAACCGAACGTGGAACATTTCTGCGTGTTTTCAGGAAATAATGCAGCGCCTTCTCGAAGTCGCCACACTCCATCTGCAATTGTGCAGTTTTGAGCAGTAAAACTTCATCGTTCGGGAAATCAATCAAGGCGAGCCGCATTTGTTCCAGCCCTGAGCGGTAATCATGCAAGCTAAAATATAATTCTGCGAGCTGAACACGTCGTCCAACGCGCTTGCCGTTGAGGCTAAGTTCACGCAACAGAAATTCGATGGCCTCGTGTTTGTGACCTTCCTGAATCAGCAAATCGGCCATCAGTGCATAAGCAGGAAAGCACATGTCGCTAATCCGAATGGCCTGCTCCAAAAGAGATTTTGCCTTTTCCGTCTGACCCAGTTTCGATTCGGCCTGAGCAAGCCCGACAATCACGCGTGGAGATTCGGGATCCTGCCGATGCAGTTCAATGAACGTACGATGAGCCTCGTTGATATTTCCGCGAATTAACTCATTCTCTGCGCCTCTGAGGCGTTTGAGTTGTTCTGGCGGATCTATGTAGCGGCTCAATACCTGTTTGATTTTCAGCAGAAGATCCTGAGGCTCGAAGGGTTTAATGAGATAATCGTTTACACCCAGCTCGATGGCGTGGACGATGTCATCTCGCGAAGCTTCACCCGTCACAAAAATCACGGGAATGTCGTTGGCAATAGGACGCGAGCGGATGTAATTGAGAACCTCCAGCCCATTTCCTCGACTCAGGTACAAATCAAGAATGACCAAATCAATTGCATGATTTCTGAGATACTGGATTGCGTCTTTCGGATTCTGGCTTTCTTGAATTGTAAACAGATGTGTGGGCTCGAGAATGCGTTTAAAAGCTTTGCGCATTAACGCCTGATCCTCGACCAGCAGAACAGGCAACCGAGGCCCCTGTTCTTGTGAAGTCGAAAAGATGCTCGAATTCTGCTGCGTCAGGAGTCTGTCGACGCCGGCGTTAATGAGCTGTGCATCTGCCGACTTGTCGCGTGGCAGCACTCTGGCCGGTTTTTTGGATCCCTGACTCATCCTTGTCTCTCCTCTGAGTGTCAAAGTCCTTTCGGGTCGATCACTCCTTCTCACGGGGTATCGGACGCTTCCGTGTAAAAATGAGTCGAGGGGAGGAGAGTGTGGCTGGACAGGTGAGAATTCTCAAAGAGGGAGAAGTGCTGTTCCGAGCAGGACAGCAGGCCGATTCCATGTACATTGTTCGCCGTGGTTCTTTGAAGGTTTATTTCCTCAAAGGAAACGAAGAGGTTCAGCTCGCCCTGCTGACCGATGGCGCAATCGTCGGAGAAATGGCGTTTTTTGACCAAAAGCCACGCAGTGCACATGTCAAAGCTTTGACGCAAACAGAGATCACAGAAATCAGTCGTGCCGATTTCGATAAACTGCTCACTCAAATTCCTCGTTGGCTCGTGACCATGCTGCAAAGCCTGAGCGGACGGTTGCGCACCACGAATGAAAAATTGGCCGCATTCGAAAAATCTCAGAACGGCGTATCGCAGGCCTCGACCAACGATTATCCATTTGTTCCGCTTGTCCGTACTCTGCGTATTTTGCAGCTCCTCACAACCCAAATTGGCCAAAAAGACCACGCAGGAATCTCGCTTGATTTCCAAACTTCGCTTGATTGGTGGTTGAGTCTGACAGGTTGGTCTCGTGATTATTTTGCCAGATTCACCGACGTTATGGAAAAACAAGGGCTTCTTTCGAAAAAATCAGAGGATGGCAAACCGCTGCGGTTAATTCTTACGGGGCGTGCCAAACTTCAATTGTTCACGGATTTTGTCAGTTCAGTGCAGTCGAGAGCATCTTTTCAGTCGGCAGAGGAATTCGGTCCCACGTGGATTGCAATTTTTGATGCTGCATTGGCCGAGGCGGCGGGCTCGGGCTACGAAGCCTACAATGTTCCAATTTCAACTCTTCCCACGACCTATGCGGGTGTTCCTACCGACGTCAAAGTGCGTTTGCAGATTGCTGAGCAGCTCGCACAATGGTTGCAGCTCAAGATCACCAAATCGAGCGTAGAAATTCTTTTGCGGCTGTCGCCAAAAGAACACAAAAATACAGCTGTTCTGCTCAAAATATTGAACGTGTTCTTGTCCGAGAAGCTCGATAAAATCAGCTGATCACCAAAACTGGTCGAATTTGATTTGAGTGAACAGCTGCCACAGTGGTTGGTCGATGGCCTGACCATAAAGAATGGACGGGTTAAACTCATAGCCCTTGACGTCTATTTTTAAACGCAACGAACCGGTGATTGTGCTGATACTGTTTGTTTGCTTGAGGTTAAAGTCGTTGGACGTGCCGCCGCGACTGAGCACGATTTCTCCGTCGAGTTTCTCGAGATAGGCAATTGCCAAACGCGTATCAAGACTGCGCACGATGGGAAAAGAGTAGCTCAGACTGTTGCGATACTGAGCCCGTCCAAAAAGGTTGTAATTGAGCAAACCATTGCCCGCAATCGATGAGCTAATATCTTGCAGGCCATCGTTGGCACCAATGATGTAAGTTTTGAACGGTCTAAAAAACTCTTTTGCATTGAGCGGTGAGCCGCCACCCGTTGATGAATACGTGTTTCGTGCTGTGAGAGTTTGATCGCGATAAGAAACGCTATTGCTGAACTCAATAGAGTAATTCTGAAATGAAACTGGACCAACGTCTTTTCCATTGCCTGCCTTGGGTGTCGTGAGACTGTGTGTCGTGTCCGCGCTCATTCGCACTGTCCCGCCCATGCCAATGGGACGTTTCGACAAATCGCTGACCGGCTTGTCGAACGCGACTTTGTTCCATGTATCAAAAGAGAGCGAGCCGCCAACGTTGCCCAGCAAGGCATCCTGAGCACCCAAAAGAGGTGAACCGAGAGCGGTGCCACGCGATGATGGTTTGATTGTAAAAACACGTCCGTGAATGTCGGAAAGACCATCGAGAGCCAGAATTTTACGGTTGAGCTGCAGGTCGCCGCCGTATTCGCGCAGGTAGAGCTGGCAAATATAAATTTTGGGGTCGCCTCTGAATTGGCAATTCGTCAGACCGTTGAAGCGTGGCCGCATGAAAACGTTGGCCTTCCATCCATCGAACAAGCGATTACCAACAAAATTAACTTCAAGCGCAAGTCTGTCACTGCTTTCTATTTCGGCATCTGAATAATAGGTACCGAAAATTTGCGCGTAAAAGCGCTCCATTTCGTCGACGATGGGACGAGAGAAAAAACCAAATGTCCAAGCGCCAGCCAAGAACGGCGGCAGAAAATTGGGATAGGTCATCCAGTGCCGGTAACGATAAGGTGCTGGGCTGACAACTTCGGGGCTTGTGCTTTTGGTTTCTGCGCCAGTCTCAGTCTTCTGGTTGTCTGTAGCTGTTGAAGAGGGTGCTGCAGGTGCCTCTGATTTTGATTCGGGCAAGACTGTAGGTGCATCTGTTTGCGCAACGAGAAGAGTTGTCGGCGCGTTTGTCAGTTGAGGCAAAGCCTCGCTCGCGTTTGTGGTCTTCAAAGTACCCGCAGCTTTGCGGATTTCATTTGCATAGCGGCGAAAAGGTGGTTCATAGGGAGTGTACCGCGGTGGATTTTGCCACTTGGATTCTTTCGGTCGATCGGCAATCCATGTTTTGTGTGCTTTGTTCAGGGCTGCCAGTGGAGTTCGCCACAATTCGACATTTCCACCGGTGTAGACCCTCATCATCAAAGTATTTGGTTGGTCTGCAGGCTCGAGGTTCATGACCCAATCAGGCAATCCTGCGATGACTTCACTTTGACCTTTTGTCCATTGAACAAGAGCTTGTGCATCATTCCAGCCCGTAAGCAGTATGAATGTGTCAGGCGCGGTCATGATTGCATCACGAATGGTGAGCTGACCCTGAGGAATAATTGTTTGGGGAGGTTGGCCGTGACAGACGCGTTCAAGAGATGTTTTTTCGTCATCGGCGTTGACGATGACGTGCGCGCACAACGACGATTCGCTTTCTGGATGTGAGTGGTGCGGACGCACAAGTGAAATTGTGTAAGGAGCCTGCCACTGCCCCACCAGCGTGTGCTGACGCAGCTTGGTGTTGAGCATGTAAAGTTTGGATTCAGTATTGAGTGTTGTGAGCACTGCAGCTGTTTGTGGAGCTGTCGCGACGACTCTACGGATGATGGGAGGCTGTGTGTCGCCTCCCAGAGGAAAATCAATGCGTCCGGTGATGTCTGAGTCCCTGAGGTTATCGAGCGAACCTTTGAAACTGTAATATGAGACGCGGTGTCCGGCCGTTCTGTTCTCGGCCTTTGTTGTTGAAGTTGTCCAGAATCCGCCGTTCTTCCATTCTTTCGGGTGCAGCACAATGCGGTCGTTAGTTTGAATGGCCAGCGGATTCATGTGGCTTTTAATGAGTTTCGATTTGTTTTCATCGGAAAAGCGATACACCTCCAAGCCACCTTTTCGGGCTGAGGTAGAAAAATCCGGCATGACCACCGTTTTCCCAAGTGATGCAAAACTGCCGCCGAAGCTGCTGAAAACCATATTTATGCCGGCGATGTTTTTAAGGCGAGGCATACCTTCAAGATCAGCAATGACCGACTTGGTGAGGTCCTTCTTGAAATCTTCGTAGAGATCTCCGGGCCACTTGCCCGTGAGTTCGCGGATAAGAAAGTAAGCACCGGTAAAGAAGGGCGGAACCAGCTGTCTGCGTGTCAGTTTGCTGTGGACTTCGCGCACCGAGACTGCTTGGTTGCGTTCGATGAAATATTTGAAAAAGCGCCCCGATAGCGCATAACCGCGAACACTGACATCTCCAGAGGCTTTATACAAAGCATGCAATCTGTCCCAGCTCAAAAAGCTGTCATTGAGCACCATTGCGCGCAAATAGCCTTGAGTCTCGAGTCGTCCAAGTGATTCTGTCAGATATTCAGGAAGCCCCTCTGTCCACCACGAAGGGAGCATCGCCAACATGAATGTTCGGCCCGCCGGACCAACGTTGAGATCCATGTGTTCATACATAAGGCGATGCGAAAGCTCGTGTTGAAACAAGCTTGACGGCGGTGTTTCAGTGGACTGTATTTCGAGAGTTTGTGAAACCAAATTCGCAAATGATGATCCGTCGGAACGGGCGCTGACGATGATGGGAATCTTTTCGAAATTTGAGACCAGAACATCTTTGGGGTCGAGTTCGGGATGTGCGGGTTGAGATTTAAGCCGGGTACCGAGCACAAGCCCAATATCGGGATAGGCTTTTTCAACAGCGTTGAGAGCATGGTTGGCCAAAGATTTTTGCGACGAGTCGAAATAAATCACAAAACGCTCATTTTCGATTCGTCCCCAGCGCACGTCGGCCTGAGTTCCGGTCGGTTGCAAGAGGATACTTGCAGGCACGGCCATTGCTGTTTCCGAGAGAGTCAGAGTCAGCAACAGACAACATGAAACTGCAGATAAATGAGAACCTCTGAATTTTTTGACCAGCCCGTTGTGTTTCATTCGGAACGTCCTTGACCGGAGATGTACATTTCAGCGCGGAGAAGATCTTCTGGTGTATCTATGCCAAACGGTGGCTCGCACGAGTGCGCAACTTGAATGGTCCATCCAGCCTCAAGGGCACGCAGCTGCTCGAGTCCTTCAGTCTGTTCAAGCGTGCTTGGGGGAAGTTGTGTGAATTTTCGCAAAGCAGAGAGCTGATATGCGTAGATACCGACGTGTTGTAAAAATGGTATATTTGCGTGCATTTGAAGCTTATCTTGAAGACGAGTGACCGCCTCTGAAGCTCCGAGCTGCTCTCGTGGCCAAGGAATCGGACTTCGTGAAAAATACAAAGCTCGACCATCTGCAGCGCAGACGACCTTTACAACCGAGGTTTTGAAAAAAAGTTCACTGTCTGTGCGAGGGAATGCCAGTGTGCCCATGGGAATGTGGGGCGACGCAAACATGATGCGAACAAGCGACTCAACATCGTTGGTTGAAAAGAAAGGTTCGTCGCCCTGCAAATTGATCACGAGAGTGTTGGGGGTCAAACCTGCTTTTGCACTTTGGGGTAAATTGTCGAGAGCCGACAAAATGCGATCGGTTCCGGAGGGGAGATCGGATGCGGTCATAACCGTCAGAATGGAGGTTGATTCCAGAGCCTTCACAATCTCGGGGCTGTCTGTCGCAACAAAAGTGAGCACGGAATCGGGTGGAAGGTTGAGCGTATCGCAAATCTGTTTGACACAGGTGGACACTCGCTGAGCGACTCGAACAATTAACGGCTCTCCTTTCAGAAGAGCTAGAGGTTTGCGCGGAAGTCGTGTTGAGCCGAGTCGGGCAGGGATAGCGATGACAAGTCGAATGTCGGCCGTGGTCGGGCGTGAACTCGCACTGCGAGTGTTTTGCGTCATATCAAGGTCCTTGAATATTGTCCGCTCAGTCTACCAGTTGTATGTTTGAGACCCAACCAAGGGCGGTCATTTTATTTTTCCCGTGTGGAGGATTTGCGCAGTGCCAAGACCCGTCTCAGATGCCATAGCTGACGGTCTGCCACTTTGGGATACATATGAGGCATTGTTTTTTTTGGTCACCGGAATTTTTCTGGGGCTTGTTCTTGGTTTTCTTTTTCCATCGGTTTGGCGATCTTTCAGGCGCAGATTTAGAAAGGTCGATAAATATCGTGGGGACATCAGCCTCCTTTCATCACGATTTAAATTCACAGCAAAGAATCAGCTGATAGCGTTGAACACAGATGACGAAAACGAGGACGTGTCGACAATAGATGTTGATCTTGTCTCGGTGTTTGTTGCAGCGCGTTATGCTGTTCAAGAAAATGCATTTAGGGATGCTGCTCAGCTGTACCTGAATATTTTAAGCTCCGAGCGAGTGTCGCGGGCGCAGACCAACAAAGCTATGTTTGAGCTGGCACAGGTTTACAGTCTGAGTGGACTGACCGAACGTGCTATTGAAACCGGTCTTGAACTGCTTCATCGCAAGCCCGCCCATTCAGAGATTTTTAAATTGCTGCTGTCTTTGTGTGCGCATCAGCCATCGTTTAAAACGCTTTCGGATATTATGGATACATATTCGGGACCCAAATCGGGAGAGTTGGCTCGCGAGGTCTCTCATCTTCTGAGTTCTTCAGCCATCGAACTCTTGGGTCGTGCACAACAGCAGGATGCTGTTCAGCTTGCAAAACTTGCTGTGCGGTGGAGTCCGTCGGCGTTGGAACCCAAACTTGCTCTCGTCGAGGTCACGAGTGTCTTAAGTCATCGGGACGCAAATCGTCCTTTGGACCAATATATTCTTGGTTTTTTTGTCGATCTGGCTGAGTTGTTTCGCCTGTGTCGAGCGCATTCCAATCGAACACCCTTTTTTTCGCTGTCTCTGTTCCGGTCGTGGTCAGCCTTTTTTGATGAACACGATTCTGACGTTGGACAAATTTTCGAGCGACTGAAGGGTGAATTGTTGTCTCAGATTGGTTGGGAGTCGGGGAGAGACGACCCGGTTTTTGTGAGAGACATGAAAATTCTGGTTCAGGCGCTTGTGCAGAGTCGGTCCTCCAGCTCCGCAAATGTTTTGTGGGAGGATGCGCTTGCAAGACTTCTCGACTTCGAACGCGAACCGTCTAATCCTTTGACAGCTTATGAATGTCCGACCTGCACCGATTTGCATAGGTCATTTCGCTGGAAATGCGCGACGTGTCAGAGTTGGGATACCTTGATTCCGTGGAGCAAAACAGCCCATCCAACCTAAGATGGACGTCCGGCCAGTCAGACAGGATGACACACTTTTTGTTTGAATGTCGTCGATCTTTGGCGTACGACCCGCCCGTCAAGTGCGGGGAGGCGCACATCCATGTCGACACGCATTGGGACCTTGTCACGCGCAATCGCAATAGACGCACTCAATCATGTTTTGACCCGCCGGCAGCATGCTGATGTTGTTCTTGAGCGACTTTTTGCCAACCACGAATCCGAGCTGAGGGCTCTGGACAGAGCTTTTATTTTCGAAATCGTCTACGGATCGTTGCGCTGGCTCTCGAAGATGGACTGGATCATGTCGCACATGGTCGACCGTCCGTTTAACAGTCTTGACCCGAGAGTCGCGTGTGCGTTGAGAGTTGGTGCCTACCAAATTTTTTACATGGATCGTGTTCCCGATCGTGCTGCCGTTTCTGAAACAGTTGAAGCGATCAAGAAAGTTGGTGCGGGCAATGCGTCGTCTTTTGTAAATGCGATTCTGCGTCGCGTTGCGCGCAAGGCCGAGTACTATCCAAAGCCTGATCGTGAGACAGACACAGCTAATTATCTCTCTGTGCAATTTGCTCATCCGCTTTGGATGGTTGAACGCTGGCTAAAGCACGTTCCTTTTGAACGCCTTGAGCATCTTTTGGCCGGAAACAACAAGGCTCCTCCAATTGTTCTTCGTCGGCTCATGAAAAAAGAGACCCCTTCAGGAGAGGATCTTGCCAGCTATCTCTTGAGAACGCAGGGAGTACAAAGCGAGTGGCTTCCTCTAAAAACTGCATTGAGGGTGGAACGACTTCCCGACTTCAGTCGCTGTGAGGCTTTCCGTCAGGGCTGTTACATCGTTCAAGATGTCGCTGCACAAATTGCAGTGTCCCTTGTGAATACGGCGCAAAGCTCAGGTCCTGTTCTTGATGCGTGCTCGGCTCCCGGGGGCAAATCAATTGCGCTTTGGGACATGGGTATTGGTGAAAAGAATTTGGTTTTGGCTGAAGCAAGTCAAAAACGAATTGGCCTGTTGCGCGAAAATCTCGAGCGGGTCGGTATTGTTCCTGCTGAAATTCTCCAAGGGGATGTTTTGGCACAGGTCAACAATCGCACCTTCGATACCGTGTTGTTGGATGCACCCTGTTCGGCATTGGGTGTGATTCGCCGGCATCCAGAAATTAAATGGCACCGTGTTCCGCAGGATATTGTTCATTGCGCAGCCGAGCAGCGTCGTCTGCTTGACGGGCTTGCCGGTGCAGTGCGCGAGGGTGGAGAGCTCGTTTATATTGTGTGTAGTGTCGAGCAAGAGGAAACAACTCAGCAGATGAATGAGTTTCTCTTGCGTCATCCGGAATTTGAAGCTGTGTCACTGGAGCACCGGATTCATGACTACTACCGAAAGTACGTCGTACGTGACAAAGAGCTGCTCATTTTGCCGGGCAATGCTGACGACCTTGATGGTTTTTATGCCATGGTTCTCCGCAAACGTAAGAGCTGACGCGCAGTCCATAACAATCAAATCATCAGCATCAACAACAGCAGCTCTGGCTCCGACGACAGCGGTCGTGTTCAAGCCTGAAGGCTCGGTGTTTCCGAGTTATTCAGTTTTCAGGGATATCTTGTCCCGACAGATCCTCGAAGCTCGTTCTCGTATCTGTATTGTGAGTGCATCTCTTGAAGATAGAGAGCTGGCCCTCATGCTTTATGGCGTTTCACGTCGAGCCGTGGCGACCGCCATCCGTGTTAACCCTCGCGGAAGTCGTCAGGGTGGCCGTCTGGAAAAGGTTGTTGATGAACTGGTGACTCTGGGCCTCCCGGTTCAGGAATTATCAATTGCTCCACTCAAAATGAATGAACCCACTCTTATTGCTATCGATAGTCGCGCGTGGAGTGTCAGTTCTCCATTGAGCCAAACAGCCTCAAGTGAGGTGGAAGTCGAAGCCGCTCCGTGGACGTCGGCCGAAGTCTGCAGATGGGCACAGGCTGCTCAGTCCGCCAAAGCTCAGACAGTCCGCTGAACACTCCCACTGGCCGCGTTTGGTAGACTTTCTCGGAGAATCGGAATCTTTGGAGACTTTCATGGTGACACTCAATCCGCTCAGGTGTCGTACGCGCCACATTGTCATGTTTTTGTGGGTTTTAATGATTGCCGGATGCGGACCATCCCGCTGCCGTGCACGCTCGGATGTTGCTCCGGAAGATCAGCTGCGCAGTTACATCGACCTCGCAGTCAACATCACTCGCATGGAGCAGCGCGAGGAACTCGAGAGCTACACCACAGGCGCTTTTCTGGATCAGTTGTCTGCGGCTTCGCCTGAAGCATTTAAGAAAAACTATCTGGACAGGCGTTATGAGTTCGAGGTTTTCGAGGTGACAGGCAAGACTGAAGTTGAACCGCAACGTGAAATGCGTCTCGAGTATCGAGTCAAATTCAAAACATGGCTCACTGGCGAAGACAAATCCAAGGCACCTTCGCAGGACGTCAGGAGCATTGCCACGATGAAGTACACCAACGGCCAATGGGCAATCTCCGAAGTGACACCGGTTGACTCTGAATACAACTGGGAAGTTGGTCTGCCTATGGAAGGTGTCTCCACCGAAGGAGTGACTCCCGATTCGCCGGTCGTCAATCCGTTTGAAGAAAAGAGCGAAGGAACGCCGAAAGATTCTCAAGGGGGTGTTGAATGAAGCGCATTTTGATTGCGGACGCGAGCAAGGCGAGTCTGGTGATGACCAGTGAAGTTTTCAAGGATCATTTTCCGGGTGTTCAGGTAGTCGTGGCCAGAACTTCGGCAGATGCAATCGAGCTTGCGAAAACGTCTGGCGAATTGGATGCGTTTATCATTGATTACGATCTGCCGGACCGCGATGGTGCTTATACGGCTGCGCGACTCAAAAAAATGCACCAACAACCAATTCTCATTACAGCTTTCGATCGTCCAGATGTTCAAGAGTCCATCGATCGGGAACTCTCCGCGTTTGATGACTGTTTAAGCTGGCTAAAAAAACCTGTGAAGACTGAGCTGGTCGTTTCGTTGGCTCAACGTTTCATCGAAGGTAAGCATCGGTGTCAGCGCCGTCTTGCATGCAGCATCCCTGCATTCCTCGAGGTTGAATTCAACCCGTCTGCACTGCAGGCTTTGGGTGCGGGCTCAACGAAAACTCTTCAAGTTGCGCGAGCCAAAGCGGTGTCGAAGCCTGCATCTAAGAAAGCCCAAGCCGCACGGACTGTGTCGCAAAAACCCGCGAAAAAGACAGCATCAAAGACGGCCGACAATTCCAACAAGAGTAAGCCTTCTTTGGCAGCCAAAGCTTCGGCTTCTAAAGCTGTCAGCAGCAAAGCGCAGTCATCAAAACCTGCTGTTAAAAACAAGCTTCAACCTAAGGCTGTCGCGCAGCCGGTTCGAAAGCCCGAAGCTAAGAAAGCACAAACCCAGCAGAAGGTGGTTGCACCACAAAAGCCTGCTGCTCCATTGAAACCCATCCGCAAGATGATTTCGGTGATGATCGACGATGTGAGTTTGGGTGGTGCAAAGCTCAGAATCAATAATCAAGACTTAATGCACGCATGGACTATTAAAGGTAAGCCTGTCATGCAGATGTTGGACTTGAACGAAGGACAAGTTCTGCAGGTTCATGTTCCACCGTCGAATCTGGTTGAAGCGGGCGCAGAGGCCCTTGAAAAGTGGAAGAAGTCGAGGGCCAAAGAACTCAATGTGTCGAGCGCTTTGAGTGTCGGTCCTGATGCTGGAAAGGCTGGTAAATCGACAACCATGAGCCCGCTGGCGGGTCGCACTAAAACGGCTTTGGCCAAGGCCGAGGCGGAGATGCCGGCTGCAAACGAGACTCAGTCTGCACCCGCCGTCCTTAAGGGCGAAATTCGCTGGGTGGCTGCAAGCGAGATGTTTACCTTCTGTGGCCTGCGTTCAGAGACCGTTAATGTTTCGAAAAGATTGTTCGAATCGATGATCGAAATCGAAGCTCGCAGTAAGAATCACTTGAGCCCCATGGTGTCTCCCAACGCGCCTCGCGGCCCAAAGCTGAACGCATAGTTTGACAGAATTCGGGATGGTCAGTAATCTCCTGTGTAAATCGCATCTGCAAACGGTTCATCACAAGGAGCGTGTTATGAAAAAGTCGACCGTCTCGACATCTCAGCTTATCTCTAACGTTGCTGCAAACCACACTGAACTCCCGAAGAAAGTGACAAAGGAAGTCCTTCAGGAGTTCTTGGCTATGATTGAGCAAGAAGTTGTTGGCAACCATTCAAAAGTTCGCATCGACAAAGTAGGCATTCTTCAGGTTAAGGAGCGCGCTGCTCGCATGGGCCGCAATCCTCAGACAGGCGAAGAAATTCGCATTCCTGCTTCCAAGAAGGTGACCTTCCGCGCTGCTAAGTCCCTCAAGGACGCGGTGGGCGTGAAGCGCGCATCCAAGAAAAAGTAATTCAACTCAGGGCACCCTGAGATAATAAATGCAGATGCGACCTCTCCAATGGAGAGGTTTTTTTTATGCCCTGCGAGGTTCGATAACACTATCGATGACGAAGACTTCCTGCTGGCCCTTGCCTTTGAGCTCGACGAGTCCAAGACTGTGGCCCTGAACATGACCCCCTAGTTTTTCGAAGGCGCGTTTGGATGCGGTCAGTATTTGGGCGCTGCCAGCTCTTTCGATACGAGCAGCCGTATTGACCGTATCTCCCCAGATGTCGAACAGGAATTGTTTGCTTCCCACCAGACCACTGACCACTGGCCCCGAGTGAATGCCGACCCTCACCTTCCAACCTGAAGAATGATTCTCTGCGCACGCAATCATTTCGAGACCGGCGCGCACAGCCTGCAATTCGGGTTTGTCATCTGGTCCGCTTAGACCCGCCGCAGCCATGAAGCTGTCGCCAATCGTTTTGATTTTTTGAAGCCCATGAAGATCTGTAATGGCTTCGAATTCAGAGAATAGGCTCTGAAGGTCGGCAAGAATCTTGACCGGATCCTGAGTGTCGCAGCTCTGGGTGAAGTTTACGATATCACAAAAAAGCACGCAGACGTTCTCGTGCCGGCGAGGTTGAACCTCACCGTTTGTTCGCAGTTCATCGATGATGTCTTGGGGAAGAATGACTGAAAGTAATTCCTCGATACGGTTCTTCTGAATCTGAAGTTCCTCGGCAAATGCGCGCTCTCGTTTTTTGGCTGCCTGCAGATCCAACGAGGTCAGCACGCGTGCTTTCAGGAATGCTGATTGAAAAGGCTTAGGGAGCGAGTCAACCGCGCCTGCTTCGATACACTCGGCAAGTTCGTCGGCATCGTCTGAGGCTGTGACCACCAAGACGGGAATTTCGGAAAACTCAGATCGAGCCTTAATTAGCTTTAGAAATTCTAATCCGCTCATCTGGGGCATGTGCAGGTCGAGAAGGATGAGATCGACCCCGCCGTTTTGGAGTTCTTCGATTGCTTTTTCAGCCTCGGTAAAGGTTGATACCGAGAGATTTAGCCGACTCAGAAATGTTTTGATCAGGTAAAGGTTGTGTGTCTCGTCGTCAATCACCATGACGTGGCCACGCGATCCGTCCGCGCTGGTCTCGGATAAAATTTTCTGTTTCACGGCTGAGCGGCTGTTGCGCAGCTGGAGACGTTCTTCGAAGGGAGCGTTACAGCGGCGTGTCAGTTGCCGAACTGCTTCAATCATGTTGAAGAGTAATTCCTGTTTGCCGAGAACCGACTCCAGATGTCCGAGTTTTTTATTGATGCTTCGCAGGCTCGTTAAAGCACCCTTACCAAATCCCGCCTTGACCTCGCTTTTAAAGGTTTCGATCGAAGACAGTGAGCAGTGGTTGATCATTGTAATTGTGTCATCAAGCAACAGTCGTGCTTCATCAAGTGCTGTATCGAGTTCGGCAACTGCAGTTGGGTTCTGGCTCTGAATGAGATCTTCCCGCAGAACCTCTCCGAATCCGATGAGAACCGAAAAGTTTGAACGAAGGTCATGGCGGAAATTCGATCTGAACTTCTCGACCGAGATGCCCTGCGACATTTTTTCCGATGTGTCCTTCATTGTGGTTTTCCATTCACGCTGATTCGACAAAACGTTGTGAGAAGATGATAACGAATGTGTGAATGAGCGCGCGAGTCGACACGTTGACGTATTTAAAAATTGAAAAGATGTGTTCGACGTCTTTACAGATGAAACAGACAAAGTTACATTTTGTGAAAATGGAGGTCACAAATATGGTTACGAAGAAGGGTGCGAAAAAGTCCGCTGCAAAGAAACCTGCTGCTAAGAAGGCTGCTCCAAAGAAGGCTGCAAAAAAAGCAGTTGCTAAGAAGAAGCCAGCAGCAAAGAAGAAAACTGCAGCCAAGAAACCTGCTGCTAAGAAGACTGTAGCGAAGAAGCCTGCTGCTAAGAAGACAGCGGCGAAGAAGCCTGCTGCTAAGAAGACAGCAGCGAAGAAGCCTGCTGCTAAGAAGCCTGCAGCCAAGAAGACAGCTGCTAAGAAGGCTGCTCCAAAGAAAGCTGCTGCTAAGAAGACTGTTCGCAAGGCTGGCGCGCGTCGTGCAAAAGCTGCACCTGCAGCAACTCCAGCGGCAAGCGAAGGCGGAGAGCCCTCCGAGCCCGACGGCGAATCCGGTTTACTTTCCTCTCCCTATCAGGCTCCAAGGATTTCGGGGCTCGTTGGCGGAGAGGAGTTTGATGCTGGTTTGGTGCGTGGCAAATGGGTTGTCCTCTACTTTTATCCAAAGGACATGACACCCGGTTGCACTCTCGAAGCCCGCGATTTTCAGGCTCTCGGAAATGACTTCAAACAGCAGGATGCTGTCGTCATTGGTGTGAGCAAGGACTCTTGCCAGAGTCATCGAAAGTTTGCTCAGAAGGAAGGTTTGTCTTTCCTGCTTCTCTCGGATGAGGGCGGCGATCTCTGCGAGCGTTTCGGTGTTTGGAAAGAGAAGAGCATGTACGGTAAGACGTTCATGGGAATTGAACGCAGTACGTTTCTCTTGAACCCTCAGGGTCATGTGGTCGCTCACTGGCCCAAGGTGAAGGTCGACGGACACGCTGCGGCGGTTCTTTCGACGCTCAAAAAGGTCAGTCGTTAAAAGGCTCACCTGAGCAGTTCTTCAAAATAAAACCCACGGAGACGGTCCGTGGGTTTTTTATTTTCTGATCAACCTATCAGCTCTCTTGCGAATGCTCAGTCGATTCGAGGGGGCAGAGAGCGAGTCACGCAACTCGCATTCCAAAAGCTGCTTTGGAGTGTTTCCAGTCCAGCTCCGACTCGGAAGACCTTCAATCCTGATTTTGAAACACTCATCATTTCACCGTCGATTTTGTAAATTCTCTGAATATCTTCGGAGTTCGTATTCTGCCACCAGTTCGTCCGTGGACCCTTTTCTATGCAGGAATCTGGCAATAGATCTTTATTGGAAATAAACAGCGGTTCCGCAAAGCCAGAGTTGTTCACCCGAACAACTGCTGCACCGCTGAAAAAGTCTTTCATACCGGTAAAGTGGGGGAAGGGTTTTGCTAAGGGTTGGCAACGAGAATCCCACCCGGCGCATTCAAGTCGAAGGTCAACCGGAAAAGCGAGCACGCCTGCGCTCTTGTCGAGGAAAAATGCACGATGGTCTCGTATTGCTGCCGAGCTCGAGCCGCGGACACCAAAGATCTCAACAGCCTTGCGCTTCATCTTCATAGGGTCATCAGTCTCAAACAGTGAGAGTTGCAGACCCTGAAAATACGCAACTTCTCCGTCGTCGCTTGCGTCAAAGCCCAATCCAATCAGCGAGTTTTTGTCGAGTGGATGCATATACGTCGAAAATCCTGGAATTTTGAGTTCGCCCAGAATTTTGGGTTGTTGTGGTTCGCTCACGTCGATGGCGAAGAGTGGGTCTGTCTTTTTAAAGGTCACCACATAGGCTGTGTTTCCAACAAAGCGCACCGAGCGGATATCTTCTTTAGCTCCGTAAGGAGGTGTTTCACCGATAATCTCGAGCTTTTGTTCGTTCCCTCTGAGAATCGTGAAATGATTCAGTGCTGAATTGTCGAACAGGCTTCCGCTCGTCGACGCAACAGCCAATTCACCACCGGGTAGTTCAGACAAAGCCCACACATCTTTAATGCGTCCTTTGATGTGTCCTGTTCCCATATGCGTGATGTTGCCGCTTGAGCTGAGGCTGTATTTTTCAATCACAGACGCGTCTTTGTAGCCGAAACCAAAGTTGCTGAAGAGGTAGATATTTTTGTTGGTCATGTAGAGCCTGAAGTTTCCCAGTGTTAGTTGGCTCTGAGCGTCACTCAGGTTCGCAACCGGTAAAACTTCAATTTGCGTATAGCTGCGGTTCAACTCTCCAAGGTGTTGTGGACGGCGTATTTTGGCACATGGCAATTCGGAGATGTCCGGTTCATCACTCATCATGTTGTTGGGAGCTTGAAGTGTTCTCATGTGCATCGAGGAAACCACCACAATCTTGTCGCCGACCAACCGGGCTTCAAGATTTATGCCCTTCAGCTGGCGCTCCTCGCGAAACGTTGGCAATCCTTTTTCGCTGAGCTCGTAGACCAGCACAAACGTTCCGCCGATGGCAATCAGTTTGTTGTCTTTGACGAGCAGATTCGGAGTTACGAACGTACGGTCTGAATTATTCAGAGCCAATGCGCCAATGTGTTTTTTGCTTTTGCGGTCTATAACGTTAATTTTCCCGCCATCACTCACGAAGATCTGATGAGCAGAAAATTTTACAAAGTCGGCTTCATCGACGTCCTCGTGACGGACGTTCGTTAGAATGTCCGAGCCCGACTTGTTGCTTGCCGAGTTTCCTGATTCAGCTTGCGCGGCGCTGGCGACTGGTCTTGAGCTAGAATGACGGTTGCGTTTTTTGGAATACACCGAATAAGCGTTTTGACGGCAGCTCTGATATTTGTCTGAGAGTTCATAGTCAGTTTTAACGTCCTGACACGATGCATAGTGTCTGCCGGCCGCCAGAGCGAAAGGTTGTTGAAAATGTGCTTCGCAAGACGCCAGATTGCTTTCTAATTCGCTCTCTAATTCGGATGGGTTGGACGTATATGTGCTTACATTTTTGCCACAACTTGCGAGCACCGGAACAAGCACAAGAGTCAATCGACTGAATTTGAATACGCTCATCGAACCTCCCAAAGTCGTGCAACCGCAGTCCGGTTGTTTGAATAACTCTTCGGAAGATTTTTATATTTTCTTGAGTTTTTTTATTGAATCAAAACAGAGAGTTGAAAAAATATTTGAGCAACGAGACTTGTATATTTGTATACGGATTATTTTTCGACGAGGAAAAGCGAATAAAGGCTGAGTTATGCAAAAAGGGACTGACACACTCAATCGTGTCAGTCGCCCATGACTTGTTTGCCTTCGCGACCAAACAGCATTGCGCGCGCAAATTCACGGTTTATGCGGGCAATGTTTTCAACTTTGATTTCCTTTGGACATGCCGCAGCACATGAGCCCATATTGGTGCAGCTGCCGAAATCTTCTTCGTCCATTTGCCAAACCATGCGCGAAACACGACGGTCGCGTTCAGCTTGTCCTTGTGGAAGCAATGCAAGCTGCGAGACTTTGGCGGACACGAACAGCATTGCCGAACCATTGCGGCATGCGGCAACGCACGCTCCGCACTGAATACAGGCTGCAGCATCCATAGCGAGGTCCGCGATTTCTTTTGCAATCGGAATCGCGTTTCCATCGGGTGCATTGCCTGTGCTGACTGACACATATCCACCAGCCGCTTGAATGCGGTCGAGTGCGGTGCGGTTGGTTACGAGATCTTTGACCACTGGAAAAGCTTTTGCACGAAAAGGCTCAACGACGATGGTATCGCCATCGCTGAAGGTGCGCATATGCAGCTGACACGTTGTGGTTCCTGTTTGTGGACCATGTGGCTCGCCATCGATCACCATGGCGCACGAGCCGCAAATTCCCTCGCGGCAGTCGTGTGCGAAGGCAATCGGCTCTTCGCCTTTTTTAACAAGCTGTTCGTTCAGAACATCAAACATTTCCAAAAAGGACATATCGGGACTGACGTTGTCGAGTGCGTAGTCCACCAGTTGTCCTTCGACGTTCTGATTTTTTTGCCGCCATACCTTCAGATTGATTCGCATGGTGCGTGAGTTATTGTTTCCTGCCATGACATCTCTCCTTGGTCTTATTTGTAGCTGCGGGTTGCGAGCTTCACGTATTCAAAATTCAGGCCTTCCGTGTGCCGCTTGGCTGGTTTGCCTTCGCCCTGATGTTCCCAAACTCCCACGTGGCAGAAGTTTTCATCGTCGCGTTGTGCTTCGTTGTCGGGTGTTTGGAACTCAGTACGGAAGTGACCTCCGCATGATTCTCGACGTTCAAGCGCATCGCGAGCCATAAGTTCACCAAGTTCGATGAAGTCCGACACGCGTCCTGCGCGTTCAAGCTCCTGATTCAGCGAGTCGGCGTCACCCGGGATTCGCAGGTCGTTCCAGAACTCATCGCGCAATTTTGGAATTTCCTCGAGCAGCTTTTTGAGTGATTGCTCGCTGCGCGCCATGCCGCAGTTGTCCCACATCAGCTTGCCAAGTTTTCTGTGCAATTCGTCGGCCGTCTTGCTGCCCTTAATGTTCATAAGGCGCTTGATACCGCCCTCAACTTCGGCGCGTGCATCTTTGAAGGCTTGATGATTTGTGTCGACTTTTTCAAGCTTCGTCGAGCCCAGATAGTTTGCAAGAGTCGTTGGGATCACGAAATAGCCGTCCGAGAGTCCTTGCATGAGCGCAGATGCACCCAGTCGGTTTGCACCGTGGTCAGAGAAATTGGCTTCGCCCAAAACGTGCAGACCAGGAATCGTGGATTGAAGGTTGTAGTCGACCCACAGACCACCCATCGTGTAGTGGACGGCCGGATAGATACGCATTGGAACCTTGTACGGATTTTCGCCGGTGATTTTTTCGTACATCTGGAAGAGGTTGCCGTACTTGCCTTCAATGACTGGACGCCCGTCGCGATTGATAGCGGCGCCAAAGTCCAAATAAACGGCGAGCTTGGTGTTTCCGACTCCACGTCCTTCGTCGCAGACGAACTTGGCAGCGCGCGAAGCAATGTCACGCGGCGCAAGGTTTCCGAAGCTCGGATAAATACGCTCAAGGTAATAATCGCGCTCGTCTTCGGGAATTTGGTCAGGAGAGCGTGTGTCGTTGGCATTTTTGGGAACCCAAACGCGTCCGTCGTTGCGCAGAGATTCCGACATCAGTGTGAGCTTGCTTTGGTAGTCGCCCGACATGGGAATACAGGTCGGGTGAATTTGCGTGAAGCAGGGGTTGCCAAACGCGGCGCCGCGCTTGTGTGCACGCCAGATAGCGGTGGCATTCGACCACTTGGCATTGGTCGAAAGATAAAACACGTTGCCATATCCACCTGTGGCCAAAATGACCGCATCTGCAGCGTGCGATTCCAGTTCGCCTGTGAGGACGTTGCGGCAGATGACACCACGCGCTTTGCCGTCGATCACAACGAGGTCAAGCATTTCGCGGAAGGTCAGCAATTCGACTTTTTTGGAGTCGACCTGACGCATCATCGCTGAATAGGCACCCAGAAGGAGCTGCTGACCTGTTTGTCCACGCGCATAAAAAGTACGAGACACCTGCGCACCACCGAAACTGCGGTTGGCCAGAAGACCACCGTACTCGCGTGCGAAGGGAACGCCCAACGCAACACAGTGGTCAATAATCTTTACTGAGTTTTCAGCAAGACGATGAACATTGGCCTCGCGTGCGCGGAAATCGCCACCTTTGATGGTGTCGTAAAAAAGACGGTAAATGGAGTCGCCGTCATTTTGATAATTTTTAGCTGCGTTGATTCCGCCCTGAGCAGCGATTGAGTGCGCGCGCCGTGGTGAATCGTGGATACAGAGGGTTTTGACGTTATAGCCGAGCTCTGCCAGCGATGCCGAGGCCGATGCTCCGGCGAGCCCCGTACCGACAACGATGACGTTGTATTTACGGCGGTTGGCTGGGTTCACGAGCTTGGATTCAAACTGATGCTTCGTCCACTTCTCTGAAATATTGCCGCTTGGGATTTTTGAGTCGAGATTCATCTATTCACCCTTCTCAGAAAATGAACACATAAAGTGGAACAGCAAGAAAGCCGAGCGCTACGACAATCGCGTAGATCCAGCCGAATGTTTTAATTGCGTTGTTGAACCGTGGGTGGTTCAGGCCCAGTGTTTGAAAACTCGATGAAACACCGTGGTACAGATGCAGACCAACAAGGATCAGACAAATGACGTACCAAGCAACGTAACCTGGTTTTTCGAAGCACTCGATGACGAGTTGATAGATGTCTCGAACCTTGATGCCATCAACGACAACATCAACACCGTCTTTGGTGTAGGCGTAGTACTGACCGTATTTGAACGTCACCAAGTGAAGAATCAAAAACACGAGTGTAATTGTTCCTGACCAGATCATGGTTTTTGAGGATAACGATGCGCCCTTTGCGCTCTTGGGAGTTACCGCATAGAGCGTTGGCTTCGTGCGGTTGTTGCGCATCTTCAGGCTGATGCCCGTGAAGGCGTGTGCGCCGATAAAGATGACGAGCGCCGCCTCGGCAAGATAAATTGCCGGATTGGTGATCAGCTTGTGGCTGTACATGTTGTAAGCATCTTTGCTCACGAAAATGAGCAAGTTTCCAATCATGTGCGCGAGTACAAACAACACCCAGACCAATCCGCTGATGGCCATGATGTATTTTCGGCCAATCGAACTGCTGAGGTACTTTAGGATCCCCTGACTCATGTGGGACGTCTCCTTTTGGAACAAAGAAAATTTTAAGGGGTATCCTTAACACATTGCATTAAACATGTGTTGAAAGAAACCCAATCTTTTGAACTTTCACCGGATTGTCTTAGTGTTCTTGCGTCAAACGGCATCACGTTCGTCAGTTCGCAAGTTTGTCTTTGATGAAAATCAACTCAGCAGGTATCGCGAATCAATCTTAGTGCTTCTTCAGCCTAAAAACATAGTGGTAGGTGCGTTGTTCTGCCTCGCGAGGTGTCAGTCCCGCCGTAATTATGACGCCGAGCTTCTTTAGAGCATAAGGATTGTATTCCACTGAATACGAGATCCCACACTGAGCTAAATATGAATTCAAGGCCTGAGCTTCGAATCCATCCACGACGGTAATGATGGCAGTGCCCCCTGATGGAAGATGGCCGACAAGAGAATCAAAGATCTGTCTTGAATCACTGCTCATACGAGACTGAGCAACCAGCTCGCGTCTGGTTTTTGAATCCCTCTCGGATGCTAGCCCCCTAAGAAGCTGCGCATACTGTCCGAAATCGAGAAGCAATGGGTGAAAAAAAATAAATGAATCAAAAGGCTGATCAATAAACGAGTCTGCGAGTCTGAGATCAGAGCGCTGAACACTGAATCGGTGCGCTTG
>CAYWSV010000011.1:22592-23494 GCA_964460155.1 uncultured Oligoflexia bacterium
CGTTGTTTGTGGAAATGTTTGCAAGAGAAAGCGCGCCTCAGGACAGCGGCCGCAGCCCGCGATTAAGGTCCTTTTTGAGGCTGAATTGGGATGTCCGTCAGTCGAACAGATCTTACTCAAGATTGGATCGTAAGTTGGAAGACTTCTGAAGGACTGAAATGTTTCTTCAAAACGCGATAGCGTTTCGGGACGGCCTTTTTGCAGACGGTTTGTTGCGTAAATCAGCTGCTTTTTGAGGAAGTCAGAAACGCCATCGTCGAATTCTTTGAACATCGTCGGACGAGAGGCTTTGATTTTGCCAAACCAGTCGAGAAATCGCTCGGTCTCGGCGGCATCAAAAAGCTCATACGATTCACGAACAAAATGTTCAAAGCAGTCGAAGAAAACGGCAATTGCATTTTCCTGTTTGATGTCGATTTTGGGCAACTGCTGGAGATTCAGAGCGTGCACTTTGCTCCCTCGCGTTCCATGACCCGCGCGAGTTTTGCGGTGATATCTGCTTTGAGGGGACGGTGCGTCAGGGCAACTTTCTCGCTGACAAGCTCAGCTCGAAATCCCTCGGTGCGGTTTTCAATTTTGTATTTGAGTTCAGTTGTCCCAAGCTTGGAAAACACAACCTTCAGTTCCTGACCTTGCAAGGCGAACTTAGTGATGTCGCCGAGGTCGCGCCCCTGAAGTGCCGATTCGACTCTTTTGACAAAATCAGCGATCTCTTTCTTTGTGTCGTCGAACCACTTGAGAACCTCCAAGAATTCGTTCACAATCAAGTAGTGAACTTTGTGAGGATGAAATGATAGAGGAAGGAGGAGGGATCGAACGAGGAGGTGTAATTATCGTCGAAAACGCAAAGGAAGACGATGCAGAAGAAGGAGGGGAAGAGCGAGGAGGTGAGAAGTGTGTGG
>CAYWSV010000011.1:23504-35969 GCA_964460155.1 uncultured Oligoflexia bacterium
CTCCTGCGACAACTTCTTTGACCAGTTCATCAAAGGCCACAATCTTTTCAATTTCAACGCCGTCCAAAGAGCGCAACGCAGAAATTGCTGCATCTGAAGGATTTCCAAACATCACCAACACAGGCAGGGTGCCAGCCTTCATTTGTGAGAAGAGTAGGTTGTTGATGGGAGTGACGTCCTTTTCCTGTTCCAGACGAACCAAGGCACTTTCAATAGACAAAGGGCTTGGCAGGGTGCGCGATTGAAGATCGTCGAGGAACTCTTCCACTTTATCGAAGACACTCATTTCGGTGGCAAGAGTATTGTTGATTCTCGAAATACGCGCGTTATCGAGTTCTTCTTGTGAGATACCGCGAGACGCAAATGTGTTCCATGTTTTGGTTGCCAGCTGTACCGCTTCAACGATGCGATCGTTGGGGCTTTGAAAATTCAGACGCCATGCACCTGCGTTTGTATTGGGTTCGATGACCTCGGGATCAAATGACGCATTGGGACTGTAGGAGAGTCCCGAATCCGCGCGCATTGCCTTGGAGAATCGATCATTGCCAATCACTCCGCCCGAGGCGCTGAAGACCTCTCTGAGCAGAGTCATGCGTGTGCGTTCGATACGATTGAGCCTGCCGATCTGTGGCAAATAATATCGAAGTGTCAGTGTCGATTGGCTGAGGTCTGGTTTGCGGATAATGGTCATGCGCAGCTTGTTTGAATTGGCCGTTTTAAGACGCTCGGGCATCCAAGTGTAGGTGACCGGAGTCAGGCGCGGAATTTTGCGCATCAACTCTAAAACACTTTTTTCTTGTTTGGCGTTTACATTTCCCGACAGCACAACGTTCAAGCCTGCGCGGTTGATGAGCATTCCTGCAATTTGGCGAAGCTTGTCTTGACTGACTTTGTCCAGTTCGGGTTTTGACATACGCGCGAGCGCATTAGCAAAATAATGATTGGGTCCAAATGCCAATCGTGTTGCTTCCTGTTCAATAAAGCGTGCTTGTTTGCGCGCGCTGCCTCCATCCAACAGAGCCTGAAAGCCATCTGTTTGCTCCATCTTCCAAATTTCCAACGCATCCCGATCGAAGCGTGGTCTGAGAAGCATGTCCTCGAGAGCGGTCATGGCGAGGTTAAAATCAGACGAGAGCATTTCAACTGAAATATAAAACTGACCCACCGCACTTGTGGAGGTGGTGACCTGAATTCCATTGTCGGCAAGAAACTTTTGTAGCTCCTCAAAATTTCGTGCACCGGCTCCGCCCTGCAAAAACATGTCGACGGTGGCGCTCAGGTTTGTTCGCCATTCGCGCGGAATAGTGTAGACACCCGCTTCAAAAAGAAAATCGAGTCTGATTTTTTTGCCGGTTTCTGCGGGTATCGTGTACAGGGACGCACCACCGTCGACGGGTGTGCGTGAGTAATTCAAAGAGGGCCAGACAATGCTGCGCCAATTGAGCTGCACAGGCTTGCTCACAACCGCTGGCCGCTGGTTGTTGAGTCCTCCGGCTCCACCGCCCGATTGCGCCATCGCCGTTTGATTGAGGGTTGCGAGTATGCAGAGCGCTGCTCCCCAGTGGGCCGTGCGTCTGACGCATTCAGAGACTTTGCGAGCGGATTTGGAGCGTGAATTATTCTTCATAAATATTCTCAATTTTGAGCCGCGCTCTTTTCAAAATTATTGCAAGGAGTGGATTTTCCGGTGGCGGTTACACCCGTGTGAAATGATTTCTTCGCAGAAAAAGCATCCTTGCCCCAAGCTTGGAATTCTTTGCTGGTCAGAGAGTTTATGATTTTACGAGTCTGTGCAGAGATTTTGAAGTCACCGTAGAAGTACTCGTTCCACTCGTAAAATTCGACCAAACTCGTCATCTTCTGGGCAACCTCGGACTCTTCAACCTCGTTTTGTTTGAGGAGAACTTTTTTGAGTTCGGGTGTGAGCGGACGACTTAAAGCCGTGTTGAGTTCCTTGTAAAAGTAGTCTCGAGCCGCTGCGAATGATTGATCTTTGGTCAGCTTAAACCAAGCCACGTAGGGTTGTGAGCTTTTCTGCCACGTCGTTTTGTATACAGCAAAAGCGCTTGCGAGCTTTTGTTTAGTCATTCGACGTTGAATGGTTCCTTCGGGATGGTCGTTGAGAATTTTCATCAGAACTTGCGTCAGGAGAGCAGAGCGGTATGAGCCGTCTTTCGAAGGAAATATAATGCTGTGATGCTCTTCAAAAACGCTTTCGCTGCAGACGAAATCTTTCCCAGCCACTTCGTTTTCGGGCCTTTCAGAAATCCGGGGAGGTTGATTTCTGAGCTTCCCATTCCAATCCCCAAAAGCGTCATTGACCTTTTTCAAGACAGTATCCACTTGAAAAGGTCCACCGATAAACATTTGAGCATTGTCGGGTGTGTAAAAGTCTCGATAAAAATTGCGGGCATCGTCGATCGACATATTCTGCACATCGAGTTTCGTGCCAATTGTCATCCATTCGTAGGGTGTGCCTTTGTACGCCGCTCTTCGAACTATTTCTTGTCCGCGTTGAAGTGGGTCATTTTCGTAGCGTAGGCGTCGTTCAGAGATCACCGCACCCTTTTCTGTGGTGAAATAGGGATCCTGAAGATCCAAAAGTTTGAATCTCTGCGCTTCCAACTCGAGCATTTTATCTAGGGCAGGGCCCGGAAAGCTGGCCTCATAAACAACATAATCGGTGCTTGTTGCGGCGTTTCCTCGGCCGCCGACGCCAGCAAGAATCCGGTCGTAGTGACCCTCAGGAGAAACCTGAGTTTTGCGAAACATCATATGTTCGAAGAAATGTGCCAAACCGGTGGTACCGAGTTTTTCACGGTTGCTTCCTGCGTCGAGTTTTATGCGCAAGGTTGCCAACGGATTTCTGTCGTCCGGAAGAATAAGGACCCTCAATCCGTTTGAGAGTTTGAATTTATAAACTTCAGGCGTGCCCTCAATGGCCTTGCCGTATGAAACGAGTGTTGCGCCGGCTGGAAGTCTGAATTTAGGCGGAGCTTTTGCAGCGGTCGACTGAGCAGCCTCAGAGCGGCCAGTGCAAAGCACAAGAGAACAGAATCCTATCACCGACAAGCGCAGCGCAGAGCTGCATTTCATAGTGAATCTCCAGACAGTGTGTGCGTTTAAACTATCTTTTTTGTGTGAGACCAAGACTGCGCAGTCGTTGTCCGCGTTCCAGTCGCGCACGAATTTGAACAGTTTGTTCTGCCATGTCGGGTTTGCCAAGCAGTGCAAACATATTTGTTTTATAGGCTTCGACGCCGGGTTGATCGAAGGGGTTTATTCCGCGCGCAAGTCCACCCGCGCCGCATGCGAACATATTCAGATAGAGCCAGTATCCCAGCCAAAAGGGTGAGAGTTCAGGAATGTCCCAGATTAGGGTTGGAACTTTGCCGTCTGCATGGGCTAAGCTTGTTCCTGAAATGGCCTCGTGTTGAACGTGTTCCAGATTTTGGCCCGTCAAATAATCAAAACCGTCTGCAAGTCCGGCTTGAGGAATACGCACTTTTCTTTTCTGAGCACCGCGGCTCAGCGATGACTCATCAAGAACTCTCAGGTGCGTTGCAAACAGATGGCGTTCACCTTCCTGAAAGTATTGTCCCATCGAGTGCAGGTCGGTTGTAAATTGAGCGCTTGCGGGAAAAAGTCCTGTATTGCCTTTTCCGTCGCTCTCGCCAAACAATTGTTTCCACCACTCACCAACGGCGCGCAGTTTAGGTGTCCAGTGGCAGAGCGCCTCGATTTTGAAACCTTCTTTATACAAAGCATTGCGAATGGCCGCATAGCAAAGTGCGGGGTTGGTTTCGAGAGCTTCATTTTTTTCGCTGATTGAATCCGCGCGCGCTTGTCGAGCGCCTTCCAAAAATTCCTGAATATCGATTCCAGCAACACACAAAGGCAGCAGTCCGACTGCCGTAAAGATGGAATAGCGGCCGCCGATGTTCCGCGGAATACTGAGAGTTGGATAGCTATGCGTTTGCGAGAGTTTAAGTAAAGTGCCGCTCTCGGGGTCAGTAATTGCAAAAATCCGCGCAGCAGCCTCGCGAGTTCCAAAGCGGTCATCAAGATATTGCTTAAGAACACGGAATGCGAGTGCAGGCTCGGTTGTTGTTCCTGATTTTGAAACGACGAGAACGCTGGGTGAGAATTGGTCGAGAACGTCGAGGAGTTCGCTGAGTTCATCGGTTGCAACGTGATGTCCGGCCCAAAGCAGGAGTGGTCGACGTTGAAAATGGGTCGGGTTCGCAAGAGCAAAGCTGTGGGTTAGGGCTTCGTAAACAGCCTTAGTTCCAAGCAAACTTCCGCCAATACCGATAACGACCAGTGCATCTGAATGCGATGCAATACGCTCGGCCAATGTGCGCACATCGTTGATGAGTTTAGGTGCATGATCCTCGACCCAGTGAACCCAGCCCATAAAGTCCGAGCCTTTTCCGGTGCCACCTGTCAGTGACCTTTTTGCAGCCACGAGTTGGGGCATAGAATCGTTGATGTGTCGTTCAAGCGGAATAACGTCGTGGGCTTTGGTCCAATCGAGAGCAATACGTTTGTTGTCTGCCGCAGGCATCTTCTGTGACCTCGTGCTGGAAATGAGGTAGGGAAACGGATACAAGTTCTAACAGTACGTTTTACCGTAGGCAAACGAAAGGACCTTGGATGAGCGCCGGGAGTCAACGTCGATTTCGCAATGTTCTGATGGCCGGTTTACCGGGCGTTGGAAAATCAACGTTTGGAAAAGCCTATGCTCAAATGTCGCGCACGGAGTTTGTTGAGCTCGACAAGTACGTTGAAAAGTTGGCCGGTAAAACGGTGGCCGAGATTTTCGCACAGGATGGTGAGGCTGAATTCAGGAATCTTGAGGCTCGTTGCTTGGAGCGCTTGTTGCGACGCCAGCGCTGCACAATTGCCCTTGGTGGAGGAACTCTTGTTCATCCTGAGTCACTTGCGCTCGCACGCGAGCTTGGATGTATCGTTCTCTTAAAGGCTCCCGTGAAAGTGATTGCCGAGAGAGTTTGGCCTCAGAAAGACATCCGTCCGCTACTTGCAGATTGTCAATCAATCGAACAGCTCACAGCGCGGCTAGAGCAACTCTGGGCCGAGCGAGAAAGTAGCTATTCCGCGGCAGATATTGTTCTAGAAACATCTTACAGTTCTGTAGACACCCTCAAAATTGAACTTGCATGGCTCGAACGAAGTTTGTTGTCTGAGGCTCGAACCAACGCATCGGATGTTCAGGATCTCGACTCGGAATCTGCACACCTATCGCGAGCGATTCCTCTGGCAGACCCCTCTTATCGTTCGCCTCGCGAGCAAAAATCCGGAAAAGAAGTTTCGGACAGAATGGAGCGTCTTATTAAGGCGCAGCGCCAGAAAGATCGGTCTGATCGGCGCGACCGTTCCGAAAAGAAAGAAAAACCCAAAAGACCACAGCCTGCTGCTCAGGTTGCGGGTCAGCAAGACAATGTGGCGCCACGGCCCATTCCTGCGCAGGGGCCAGTGCCACGTCCCAGCGCTCCGCAACGAGAAACTACAGGCCCACGTCCTGTGGCTGCACAGGGTCCTGTTGCTCGGCAGGATGCCGCTCCGGGTCAGAATGCTGGTCCGAGTCAGGATGCCGCTCCGAGTCAGGATGCTGGTCCGCGGCCGCAGAGCGGTCCGCGTCCGCACAACGGCCCACGTCCGCAGAACGGTCCACGTGAACACAATGGTCCACGTGAACACAATGGTCCACGCCCTCAGGGCGCTCCTCGTGAGCACAACGCTCCACGCCCGCAGAGCGGCCCACGTCCGGTCATCGATAAGCCCGTTCCGCGTCAGCAAGCTCCGGCGTCAGCCGAGCGACAAACGAACCCAAGCACCGAGACTTCGAGCTCATCAAATAAAGAATAAGTTTGAACGTGTGGCCTGAATCTTCGATTTAAACCTGTGCAGTCAGGTTTAGTTCTGGGCGAATCGAGCCCAACTGCGTAAATAGGTGTATCCCATTTTGAGTTGGTAATCGTTTTTGAGCGCTGTAGGCCAGTCTTCGATGTCGCTTGCGAATCCGAGATTTGCTTTCGTCGTTGTGAGATCATTCGCTTCGATGTGACCTTCAAGGTCAACTTCTTTTCGTCCCGATTTCTGTGGTTGTTCTTCATCTTTAAGAACATCTGTGCTTCCTACGGCATTCGATTTCACAGTCGATCGTGCGTTGGGATTTGCGGGAAGGGTGACATCAGGAACGATTCCTTTTGCCTGAATGCTGCGGCCGTTTGGTGTGTAGTATCGAGCCACTGTCATTTTCAATCCGGCTCCATTGGGCAAAGGAATGATCGACTGAACGCTTCCTTTTCCAAAAGTTGGCATTCCAACAACAAGTGCACGGTTGTGATCTTGCAAAGCTCCAGCAACGATTTCGGATGCGCTCGCCGATGCTTCATTCACCAAGACCACCATAGGCATGTAAGGGTGGGTCTGGCGTTTGCTCGCGTATTCAACTTCTTGGCGTGCACGGTCGCGTCCAACGGTTGAAACAATAATCCCGGAGTCTAAAAATAAATCCGCAAGTCTGACAGCCTGATCCAGAAGCCCGCCTGGATTGCTCCGCAAATCGAGAATAAGTCCGCTGAGTCGGCCTTTGTTTTCCGATTCGTACTTGCGAATGGCCTTGTCGACTTGCTCGCTCGTGTCTTCCTGAAAAACTCCCACGCGAACGTAAGCATATCCTTTTGAGAGGAGTTGGTGAGTCACACTCACGCTCTTAATGATTTCGCGTACGATTTGAAGAGAACGCGGCTTGGGTTTAACGATTTTACCACCCGAGGTTTCGTTGGCAGGTTGAATCTCGAGTTTGACCGTGGATCCCGGAAGTCCGCGCAGCTTGTTTAAGGCTTCCTCGATGTTCGATTTTGTAATTTGGACTCCGTCAACCGCCGTGATGATGTCGCCCGCCTGCAATTTTGCCTTTGCCGCAGGGGTTTCAGGAATGACCTCGATGATTTCCAATCGGCCGTTCTGTTGGGTCAACACGACACCGATACCGCCGAATTTTCCGGACGTATCGTTGGTGAGTTCTCTCAGTTGCTGTGCCGGAAGATAAGTCGTGTGCGGGTCGAGTGAGGACACCATCCCCTTTAGGGCTCGTTCGATAAGAGCCTCGCTCGAAACAGCCTTTTCATCCACGTACATCGTTTCAAGATGGTTGAGAACCCGCGTAAATGCCTCAAGAGACTGGAATTTTTTATTACGTGCTTCCAAGGTTTCGGCCGGAGATTCGGGCTTTGCGACTGGCGCAGGGGCCTTGTTCTGCTCGGACTTGGTCTGACTTGCATTTTCGGTTTGGGCGATGGCCTGCCCAGCGCAGGGGGTAAAAAGGAGTGAGGCCGACGTGAGAAAACACACGCGTTTGGGGGATAACTGCAGACGTTTCATTTGCCTTCACTCCGAATTTTTTCCAATTTTGACTGGGTGTTGAGCGATGGTCAAGGGGGTGGAGGGTTTTTGGTGAATTAAAAATCCTAAACTCCATTCACTGTCTTTCCGAACTGTTACTCAGATGCAAAGGGGTGGTTGGATGTCCTTACTCGGGCGGCACAGCTGGTTTTTCGTTGTGATGGGTCTTTCGGCCGTCACCGTTTGGTCTCTGACGTCTTGTGGACATCAGGCAGCACCGAATTTGGGAGGAACCGAAAGAGGAGCTCGTGAAGCTCGCCTCGGCTCTGAATCAGTTTCGGCGAAATCATTTTCAGCTGCGCGCGCGGCAAGTGTTCAAGGTTCCGAAGAAACAGATCCTTCGAGGATTCAGGTTTTTGCAAAGCCGATGGAACCACTCACCCTACAGCGGGGAGGAAGTGTTAGAGTTTCTATTCCTTTAGCTGATGAAATCTCATCTTCAGGAATGGTCAGAGCTGTTGAAGTGAAACTCTCAGCGGAAGGTCTCACGGGCAATATCGTGCAAGGTAAAACGCTGAGTTTATCGGTGGGTGAAGAGGCGATTGAAGGTCGATACACAGGCCGGCTCCTTGTCCGCCTCAGCAATGGCCGCGAGGCAGTGCAGAGCTTTTCCGTTAGCGTAATTCCTTAAGCGTTCTGAAAATCTTCAAAAACGTTTTAGGTGCTAACTCTTCGGGGCGTTGAGTGAGTTTTATGTTCCAGTGCTTTTCTGCCAATTCTTCTAGTTTTGATGCGCCGTCATCCTGAAAAGCTTTTCCATTCATTTCGTGAGCAACATGCAGCAGAGTTTTTCTAAGCATTTTTCTGCGGGCACTGAAAAGTGCAGCTGTGAATTTTCCAAAGTCCTCAACCTCATTCTCATTCAACATCGGTATTTTGAGTGGCACGAGTTCAACGACGGCTGAATCAACCTTCGGTGGTGGCACGAATGCGCGTGCAGGCGCCACCAGAACTTGATCAACTTCGCATGAGAGTTGAGTTCTGACGGTTAATCGACCGTAATCTTTGTCACCCGGTTCGGAGGCGAGGCGTTCGGCGACCTCTTTTTGAACCATGAGTATTGCGGCTGAAAAAGATTTTTGTTGGTTCAAAAACCAGAAGAGAATATCGCTCGTGATGTAATATGGAATGTTGCCGATGCACAATGGCGTGCGTGATTGCGAAAGTGGAGATTGTTCTGCATTGAAGCGTAAAACGTCGGTTTCAATAACACTAAAGCGTTCTTTGAATTCCTGACCGAGTGTCTGTTGAAGCCCCTCAACAGCTCTTTTGTCTTTTTCCAAGGCACAGACAGTCCAGCCCGCTTCAAGGAGTTTGCGTGTTAATGCGCCTGAGCCCGGACCTATTTCAAAGCAGGTCCCACCTGAAATTTCTCGATGTTGGTCAGCGCGCGCAACAATCTGGGCAATGATTGATTGGTCTGCAAGAAAATTCTGTCCCAGATTTTTTTTGGTTTCCAAATCAAATGAAAAATTCTCTCCGTGCGCCATACGCTTGTTGTTTTTCATGGCGGAGCCTTTACGTCTGGTAGTTGTAGCGTGAGAAAGGATGAGGTGAGCTTAAGCAAGCGTTTGGCAGCAAAGCATGTAGAGCGATCATTGTCGCATTGTCCGAACACAGGCTGAGTGGTGCGAACCGCACGGGTAAATCTGTCATTGAGGAAATCTTCTGGCGGAAAACCTGATTTGCAGCCACTCCGCCAGCCACAATTATACTCTTGATTTCAGGATAATCATGCAGCGCATTTTGCAGTCGATCAGAGAGCTGTCCAAGCGCTGAATCTTGAAAAGACGCAGCGATATCGGCCTTGACGTTGTCGGGCAACGACCCGCCTTGAATACGTCCTTGTGGGAAACCGAGTTGTCTACGGATAGTGTCGAGAACTTGAGTTTTCAATCCGCTGTAGCTGAATCCGTATCTATTGGTCTTATCACTCAGCGTTGAAGCAAACTTGAAGACCGGTAATTTTGATTCAGATTTTGTAGCAAGTGTCTCGAGGTGTGGTCCGCCCGGGTAAGGAAGGCCGAGCAGTTTGGCGACTTTGTCGAACGCCTCGCCACAGGCATCATCCGCCGTGTGTCCCAAAAGAGTTCTGTCTGTTGCAGATTTCAGCAGACTTAAATGGCAATGACCGCCGCTGACCGTGAGCGCTAATGCCGGAAAAGTTGGAATCTCTGTGTTCATCCAGCGACCAGTGTCCGATTGTGGATGAAAGTGCGTCAGCAAAAGCGCGGGAGAAAGATGAGCATCGACGTGATTTATGCCGCACAATGGTTTGTTGAGGGCGAGTGCAAGTCCTTGCGCAAACAACGCTCCAACCATAAGCGCACCGATGAGTCCAGGTCCCAATGTCACAGCAATTGCATCGAGTTCAGCAGAATTCATCGACGCTTGACTCAGAGCTTCATGGGCGAGTGGTGTGATTTTGAGGAGGTGGTCGCGCGCTGCGACCTCGGGGACGACACCACCAAAGGCCAGATGAGAGGTCTGGCTCTCGACAATATGCGCGAGTATCCGCACACGCGCAGGGAGTTCATCGGCTGAGCTTGTCGCATACTCTGCTTGAACGATTGAAACTGATGTTTCGTCGCACGATGTTTCAACGGCCAGTAGGGTACGCGTGAACACCTAAACTCAAACTCCCAAACGAGACAGCCGCTCTTTTGATGCTTTGCATTCCTCGCGATCGGGAAAGAGTCGGACGCATTCCGAATAAAGGGCCTTGGCAGCCCGGAACTGCTTCAGATACACGCAGCTGTCGCCCGCGAGCAAGAGTGCGCGCGGCTTTCTTTCGAATGTGGGGTATTTGTCAATAATTTCCATGAGGTCGATTGCTGCCTTGTTGTAGTTCTGCAGCTGAAATTGAGCCTCGGCCCGAAATTCCATGGCCAATGCTTTCATGGGTTCCGAGTTTGTGTTGTTGATGACATTCGATGCGAGTTTGACCACCTGCTTGTAGTCCTTTTGACCGTAAGCGGAACTCAGGACCTTGGCGAGCTCGTCACGGTTTTTGATGGTGAGTTTGGTTTTCTCACGTCCGCCTCCATCGCGCGCATCCTTCGCGAGAAGCTCGGCTTTGGTCAGACGTTTTTCGACTTTGTTTTGCCAATCGTCGAGTTCCGAAATTTTCATGGCAGCCGAATCGTCAGTGAGTGGCTTTGCATTCAGTCCACTGCCCGTCGTGCCTTCCTGAACTCGCATCATCTTGACACGTAGTTCATCAACAGCGCCCTGAGTCATAGCGAGTTGACGTCGGACTTCGTCGAGCTCGCTTTTGGCTGTGAGGACTTTGCGTGAGGATTCTTCAGTTGTGTTTTTAACCACATCGAATGTGCGATCACGCATCTGAACTTGCTTTTCCATTTCAACAAGACGCAATTCCATTGATTTGAGCTGGGCATGAATTTCCTCTTCACGCTTCGAGGTCATGCAGCTCGTCTGCGACAAGCAGGCAAGGGCGAACGCCAGAAAAGACAGGAGATGAGCATTATTTTTAGTGAATCTTAGAGTTTCGCTTGCGGTCATCGTTGTTTCCCATTCTTGTCAAAACTAAGGCGCAGTTTTGTGAATGTTGCAAAGGGGGCTTGAGAACCCGACGCGCAGCAACATACCCTTAAAGAGCATAGGTTTCATCTATCGTCCGACGTCCGAAATGTGTCTGAGCGCAGCGCTAGACTTTTTGGAACGTTGGGTTGCTTTGCATTGTAGAACAACCGGACAGGTATTCAACTGATTGAGAGGGGGCGTTTATGCAATTGTTGCAAAAATCCAGATTTTTGCTGGATGGGTTGAATGCCATAATGAACGATGTGCGCGAACTTCCCGAGGCCGTGCGTGGAAAAGATCCAGCGGCGCGTTCAGCTCTCGAGGTGATGCTCCTTTATCCAGGTGTTAAGGCTGTTTTGCTGCATCGAGTATCTCATTCGCTTTGGCAGATGGAGGCCAAGTTTGCTGCTCGGCTCATTTCTGAGGTTGGCCGTGTTGCCACGGGGGTCGAAATCCACCCCGGTGCAGAGCTTGGCAGACGAGTGGTTATTGATCATGGCATGGGCACGGTGATTGGTGAAACGGCAATTGTTGGTGATGATTGTTTGATCTTTCAAAACGTCACGCTTGGAAGTTCTCGATTTAAACAGGGCAGACGGCACCCGACTCTTGAACGTGGAGTTGTGGTCGGCGTCGGTGCAACGGTCATTGGTGCTGTGCGGTTAGGTGAAGAATCCAAGATTGGTGCAGGTGCAGTGGTTGTCGGTGATGTTGAACCAAATACAACAGTCACCGGAATTCCAGCCGTCCCTAAAAAACGCCGAGATGCTGAAACGCGCGGGGGCGGTGCAATTCCCCTGCGCGGACCACATTCTCAGAAACGCGAACGTTAAGGTTGAGCGGGCGGATTTGCTGGCGGATTCGCATTGCCTTCAGTTGCTGGAGCTGTTGTCTCGTTTGTCGGCGCTTTTTCTTCTGTGGGAACATAGTCAGCCGGGGCGTCATAGAGAATCTTGATGTCGACACGTCGGTTCATGCTCCGGTCTTGCGGAGTTTCGTTTGAGGCAACCGGCTGTGTGTCTGCGAATCCTGCCGCATAAATCGATTTCGGATTGTATTTATGTTGACTGATAAAGTGACGCACGACTGCCGATGCACGGGCTGCGCTCAGTTCCCAGTTCGTCATGCCATTGAGGTTGAACGGAAGGTTATCGGTGTGTCCTTCAACTCGTACCTGTCGCCCAATGTTTTTAACGGCAAGGGCAACACCATCCAGAACGGTCTTGGCCTCTTTTGTGAGAGTTGCTTCATTTGGATTGAAAAACTTACGCGCAAGTAGCGTTACCCGGATGCCGTCATTGTCTCGATTGACGAACACCACCCGGTCTTCAGGCTTTTGATTTTGTGCTTGAGGAAAATCCTTTGAACCATAAAGTCGCTCAGCCAAATCTCGTTCTAATTTTGCACTATCAGCCGAGATGATTGCGGCCATTTCGCGGCGTGTGCGTGTGCTGACCTGTTCGCGGTTGGTGTTGCCCTTGGTAAATC
>CAYWSV010000012.1:0-11544 GCA_964460155.1 uncultured Oligoflexia bacterium
GCGGGTGGCCACGTAGAGTCTGGAGTTTGACCTTCCCAATTCTCACTTTGTGTTGACGAATAATGAGTGACGCGTTCGATGGCATTCATGCTGCTTTCAAGTTCGCTGACCATACGGACTGCCCAATTGAGTGCGCCCGTGACCAAAAGTGCATAGGTCAGTGAGACTCCTGCAAATGCAGTGGTCATCTTGCCATGTAAGAGTAACGCCGATGCTGCAGCGCAGCCCACAAGCACAGCACCGATGAATTCAAGTCGTGTTCCCAACCATCGGTTGAGAGAAATCATTGTGTAAAAAGCACGTTGGTTGCCCTCGAAACGGCGGATACTTTCGACCACAAAAACAGCGCCACGATCAAACGCTCTTATGACACTGATGCCCGCAAGTGATTCAGAAAAATGAGCATAGACGGGTGATCGTGAAATGGATTCAAGTCTTTTGACTTCGCGCGATGTGACACGGAAATCGTGTTGGATTTTGAAGTAAACGAATGCCAGCGGTACGAGCGCAAAGAGGGCAATCGGAGTGGCGAGAGTGATGACTGTAAGTGTGGCGCCAATTGTAAATAAACACCCCAGAGCTTCCATGAGTGTACTTGGGATGTGTTGATCGATTGCCTCTGTGTCTTTGCCGAAACGATTGAGAATACGTCCACTCGGTGTGCTTTCAAAAAAGCCCATGGGAGCTCGGAGTACGCCGTTCAACAGTTTTTCGTGAAGCGATGCAGCCGCTCGAACACCACCTTTTGCAGTCATCTGAGTGCGCAGGAAAGTCATGATCGCTGAAGCGAGTCCGAGCACAGCCAGACCGATAAGGAAGACCTCAACTGACCAATTTTTGTTTGAGGTCCACCATGCGAGCCATGAATCTGAACCTGCGCTGAAAATTTCGCGGAGAACAAACAGCAGACCTAAAAGAACTGCGGCTTTACCGGGTGCGACTTCTGAGAAGTATTTAGAATAAAGTGCTTTCTCAACAGCACCCACTTGACGTTCTTCGTCGACAACGAGTCGACCTGCATTGGGATTGATGATTCGGCTCGTCGAATGTGCCGGAATGTGGGTGACGGGCTGAAAAGCTAGACCCGTGCCAGAACCATTGGATGTTGAGCCTTCGTGATTGGTGTGCGCGAGTTGTTCAGTCGATACCTGATTTTCGACGGAGAGGGCTTCTCCGTTCTGAATATCATCCAGATTCATGCCAGCACTCTGGAGTGTTTGAGCGTCTTTTTCTCTCAGAGCATTGACCTCTGCAGAGGACAATTCGCGGACTTGTCCATCTTGAACCCAAAAAACTCTATCTGCCTTGGCAGCATGTTCAGCATTGTGGGTCACAAGAATTCGAGTTTTCCCAGCCAGAAGTCCACGCAGACATTGTTTGAAGATGTTTTTGCCAACTTTGCTGTCTACCGCGCTCAGAGGGCTGTCCAGAAGGTAAATGTCAGCATCTGAATAAACTGCCCGAGCCAACGAGATTCGTTGTTTTTGACCACCAGAAAGGTTGACTCCACGTTCGCCAATTTCTGTTTCATCGCCCTGTGCCAGTTGAGATAAGTCATCCTCAAGAGCACATGCTGCAATTGCATTCCGATAGAGAAGCTCATTCTCTGGATGTCCGAAGATGATATTTTGTCGAACAGTATCGTTAAGAATCCACGGTAACTGCGAGACGAAGGCAAACCGTCCATTGCTTCTTACAAGCGAATCTGAGTTCTCCAGTTCTCCCATGATGCTGTGTAGGAAGCTCGTTTTCCCGCCGCCAACAGGGCCAAGAATGACGATAAATTCGCCATTTTGAATTTTGAGTTCGGGTAGGCTGAGCGGGGTCGATTCATTGCCCCAGCGAACCGTGCCTGCTTTAAGAACAATGTCTCCTACGTTGAGCGACAAGTCATTTTGAACTGGCGTGAGTTCATCGCGTGAGAGAAAGGATTCGATGCGCTGAGTGGCGATGTTGGCGTCAATGTAACCCGAGAAAGTCATCGGCAGCTGAGCCATCACAGGACGCAGAATACCAAAGAACGCCAACGCGCTGAATACATCTTCAACGTTGAGGCTCTCGCCCGTCATGAGGCGGGCAGAAAAAGTGGCCAAGCCTACAAAAATCGGCGTGCTCAAAAACAGAATATTCACCAACGCGGATTCACGAGCCAAACCGTGCAATTCATCGAGTTCGTGCGCGCGGATGCCGGTGATGCGCGAGAGAAAGCTTTTTTCCCACGCGTAGAATTTAATCACGCGGATACCGCTGAGAATCTCACTCATTAGGCTGACGCGTTTGTCGCTGTGTTCCATAAGCCTTCTGCGGCCGCTCATCATTTTCTTGGCTCTTCGCGCCGAGAAATAAAGCATGATGAGCATGACGGCCAGACCCGCGAGTGTCGCTGGCCCCATGATGTAAAAAAGAGCCGCGATGACCACGAGCGCTTGAGTGGGAAGAACCCAAGCTGAATGAAGCATACTGGCAACGTTGTAAACACGAGCCGCGTCGTTGGCCATTAAATTCACAATTTCGCCGGTGCTGGATTGCGAGCGCGCGCGATGACTTAATCTCAGAGCTTTTTCATAAAGAGCAACAACAAGTCCTGCACGTATACGCATGCCCAATTTGAGGGCCGTGTGATAAACGTGATGAATGCTGAGATTGGCGGTTAGAGCTGCGGCCATCAGGGCAAACGCCAGAAGCCAACCCGTGGCACCCACGGGAGCTGCATCTTTGAGAATTTTCAGAAGCTCTCGAATGATGAGCGGATTGGCTGTCATGCAAATTAAGTTGATGGCGGCCAGACAACTGATTTTGAAGAAAGTCTTTTTGTGAAGCGTCCAAAGAGTTCGGATCACAGGCCTTCGGCTTGAATGTCCTACCGATGCAAACGCATCGCTGAATTCACGGCCGCAGAGTGTGGAGTCTTCTGTTGAGTTCAGCTTCAGCAGATGTTCATCTGCGACGTGCTGTTTTTTACCAATTTCAATAAGAGGACTGACCCAATTGAAAAAGATTTGCCGATACCACGGGCTGTATTCTTCTTGTTGCAACGACATTTTTGAACCTTCAGACGTGCTCGAAAGGTGTCAGCGCACGCGCCCAAGAAATTAACCCGTTCCAACCCTCGGGTCCAAATCTTTTCCCCTGAACTAGCGCATTTTGACGCATTGCCGGCAAGACGTTCGGCTGGTTGCACAGAATCAAAGCCTTCTCGAGGGCGTTGGCAATATTGGCTGTGCTGCCGTTTTCATAAATGAGTGCGCAGTTTGCTGGAAGAACTTCCGAAAGCGCTCCAGCGTTACTGCTGACTAGAGGAGTGCCCTGTTGCAGGAATTCAACAGCAACTCGGCAAATCACTTCGCTGCCCAAGCTAGGAATCAATCCAAAGCTGGACTGACGCATCCACAAGGCTACGTCCCGAAGCCGTTCGTCGATAATAAACAATCGGATTTTCTTTTCGGGAACTTCAACCATCCAGCGGGTGTCGCTGAGCGGTTGGCCGCGGACTGCAAAGGTTTGGCAGGCATGTTCGAACAATGAAAGGGCAGAGACATTCTGCGATTCACCGATGAAGATGATCTGCATCCACTGGTTTTCGCGCAGATAAGTTTTGAAGTCGGCAATTGCGAGCGCTTCGATAGTTTCTTTATGTCCCTTCACAGGATCATATCTGCCAACAACGGTGAGTGTTGGATGCGAAAAATCGATGGAGACTTTTCTTGAAACCACAACCGTTTGAGCTGGTGCCGAGAGTTCAAGAACGGGCTGAGCCAGTTTTGCAGTGCAATAAGGGTGAACCAATTTCATTTTTTCAGGAACCGAAAAAGGAGTTCTCTGCTGCACAACCTGAGCCACAAAAGCAACCCCTGAAACCCCACTTTTGTAAACCCATTTGTTGAGGGCTGTTGCTCGAACAGGGTTTGCTTGCCCGCGCACACGAACGAGTCGAGTTGAAGCCCACAATTTTTTATTGAGCAGCCGATGCAGCGAGCAGAGCGTATGCTCGCGTCCCTCAAACACCCAGACGACCGAGGGTTTGTGTGATTTTACAAGCTCTCCAAGCGCATGCCAGGTCACAAAAAAGCGTGTGAATGAAAATGGAAAAAGAGGAATTGCATTGGTTGGCAAAGAGATCTGCGAGGCCTTGCGCAAGGCGATACTGCCCGCTGGCGCGCAGTAAAGCACCCGACTTGTTTGTCGCGACGAAACAAATTGGGCGAGCTGCAAACTGTAATCAGTGACTGCAGAAAACCAGGGGTTAGAATTCAGTACTATTTGGTAGTCCATGTGCCCGCGCCAACTTTCTTGAAGACAAGAACAATGTTGGACGAGATATTGCCACGCTCTTCCTCGCTGACAAGGGTATCTATGGGCACAGGCGTATCTGAGTGCGATGCCAGCCGTCCAAGGTCGTAGCTCTGAGCCTGATGTGACACAAGTTCAAGCCCCTCTTGACTCGCCCACATCAATAATTCCCTTAAATTGAGGGGATGATCGGATGGGTGCAAAAACGCATCAGCAATGCGCGCGCGTGACAAACCGATGTAGCGAAAGCGAGCCGCCAGAGTTTTTGGGGCAAATAACGGCAGTGCAAGTCGCCAGAAAAGAAGTTTCAAACTGGCCCAGCTCAAAGCCCATGCTGTACGTCGAGATGGATAAGTTTCATTGTTTCCTTGCAGCTTTTGTTCAACACTCAACCACATTCTCATAAATTTCTTTTGGACACCGCGTTCGAGTCGGCGTCCTGTGCGTGAGTAGATCATCAACCGCAGGGTTCCGTTCTTCTCCAAATTCTGCGCCATTGCCGCAAGCATTTCGCGCGGGTTGGGCTGATGATGAAGCACGCCAAAACATTGAATGTGTGCAAATGGTCCTTCTTCAGGAAGTGCATAGCAGGCATCGCCGTGTATCAACCGTACGGGTCTGAGTCGGTGCCAGTTTAATTTGCGTTGTGCGTGTTCCAGCGACTTAAGACTGAGGTCGATGCCGACCAGCGGATTGTGAGGATGCAGGACACGGAAGAGCAAAGGCTCGTCTGTGCCACAGCCGACGAGTGCGATTTTTTTGTCTTTGGGAAACACGTGGCGAACGTCACGCAGCTGGATGTCTTCAAGCGCTTCCAGCGTGAGGCTTGCACCCTTTTCGGCGAGGATTTTCGAGTAACCGGCGTGTGCTTCAATTGAGCCTGCCGGATCCGGACGCAAAAAGAGAGGCCGGTTTGGATAGGGAAACAGTTCATAGAAGAACTGCATTCTTTCCAAAAAGCCCTGTGCCGGATGATTCTCCGAAATTACTGAATTTTCGACAACACGCATGATGAGATCCCACCAATCCCCATGCTGAGTTTGCCGCAAACGAGCCCTTTTGGCGCGTCGACTGTCACGGCCTTGTCTGTTGCCAGTTTGCGTCCCACATCGCGGATACTGGGGTGAACACGGTCGGGCGAAATACCTGAGCCCGTCAGCGTGTAAGTGGTGCCGTTTTTACGAGTTGAGAACAGCTGTGCCGTGAGTTCCCAACCACCGCATGTCGACATGCCATGACCAAAAATTCCCTTGCGCGCGGTGATGACGGTTGTTGCGGGTAAATTTTCGATGAGTTTGAATTCAGACCAATCGCCGGGCGTACCTGTGGCATGCATATCCCATGTGTGAACGTCCTGTGGTGTGATTCCTGCTTGCGCAAATGCGTCGCGGATACAGAGTTTAGGGCCTTCCATCGAGGGCGTAATGATGTGCTCGGCATCAGAGCTCAGACCCACGCCCATAATTTCAATGCCCAATGATTTTTGTCCGAGTTTTTCCATCACGTCATCGGCTGCCAAAATCCATGTGCATGCGCCGCCAGCAACGTGGGTACCCCGCAGATTGCACAAAGGAACACCGACATCACAGCCTGCAGCAAGAACTTTTGCGGCATTAAATCCGGCGACGAGTTCGGGTGGTGGCGACAGATCAGTGGTGCCAATGATTGCTGCGTCGTAGTCGCCGCTGCGAATGCCATCCACTGCCTGACGTAGAACCAGACCGAAGGTCGCGCACGCACCAATTGACGCAAAAGACACACCGTGAATGCCGTGCAACATCGAGACTTGTGCTGCGGGCGCATTGGGAAGGTTCCACAACATGTTGGCATTTACCGCTTCCCATGGCGGTAATGGATGTTTCCATTTGTCTTGAAGAACTTTTTTTGCCTTCGCTTTGGCCCGGATGACGTTCAATTTGTCGTTGGCGACATCGGCTCCAATGGTGATTGATTCCATTTCGTTAAATTCACGAAGATAATCCTGCAGGCCATCGGACTTCTTACACCAAAAAGAGTTCCAAGCTTCCCATGCAGCTGCACGTTCGGGTGAATCGACTTCAAAGGTCGAGGGCGATGCCGGAGCTTCGGCATCGACACGCTTCCCACTGATGTGGTCTGCAAGAGCTTTGCAGCGCTCGGGATGGGCCCAGAATTTATGCCAAGCGCGTTCAGCAGCTTTATATTCGTCGTGACCGTTGAAATAAGCCTGAACGTCTCCGAATCCGCTGCCGTAACAAACATAAAGTCGAGGATCGATCTTTTTGAGGGCTTGCTCGAGGCCGGGATTGCTTTCGAGGGCATCAATCGATGTGCCAATCGCCATGCGCACATGCGATAGACCCTTATCCGAGAGCTGAGAGAATTTGTTGGGAGCATGTCGTTGGCTGATCCACTCGCGGTAGACCTCGAAGTCGAACTTGGGTTGGCCAATGAGGAAAGCACCCTGTAATTCGGGGCTGGGGGTGAGGGCTGGTTTGCCTTCCTGAACAAGGGCCAAAAATTCTCGTAAGTTGGCCGCGCCCGGTGAAACGACTCCCACGCCGTAGAGTGAAACTCGTCGTTTTGACTTGTTTTGTGCGCCCGTTTCCGTTGAAGAATGCGTATTCACAGAAGCAACCACCCGTCAGACCCTCCGGCCGTCCGCGCTTGGGCAGGACCCCCATGTGCGCGGGATGAACCACAAACCTATCCAAAGTCCTGAAAAACGTCTGAAGTTCATGCCTGATTTCAAAGGGTCGGGCAAGCAGACAGGTCTTGACACTTGGGTTGTGACTCGTTAAAGCCTCGCCAGCCGTCGTGGTGGCTGTAGTCAAGCGGTTAAGACAATGGATTGTGATTCCATCATGCGCGGGTTCAAATCCCGTCAGCCACCCCATCTCTTCCTAGATGGCTTATTGATTCCCCAGAAATCGTTCCATCCGAAAAACGTCCGTCGGGCCGAGTCCCGATGATGCCCAATCAATGCGTCCTTTTTCATCGATAAAGAACAAACTAGGTGTCATTGTGACGTCAAGAGCACGCGCGAGTCGACCGTCCTGATCGATGAGTGCGGGAAACGGGAATTCGTATTTGTTCATGTGTGCTTGAACTTGCTCAGCCGAACCTTCGATGTGAATGGCGAAGACTCGATCGGCCGGCAGGTTATTTTTTGCGACTGATTTTTTAATCAAATCCATTTCTAACTTGCAGGGGCCACACCACGTTGCCCAAAAGAGCACGGCCGACCGGCGTCCATCTTGAGGCGGGAAATCGATAGGAGTTTTGTTAGTGGCCATCAATGTGTGCGCGGGGAATATCTGGTGCTCAAGTTGATAATTCTTTGCGGCTTCAGGCACGCGCTTGTAAAGCACGAACCCCAGAAGAATGATGGTCGCGATCCAGCTCCAAGGTGATTTCTCTAAAACGTTTTTCATTGGTTTCATTTCGAACTAAGATTAAAGCTTATCATTCATTCCATTTGCCAGAATTTATGTCAAGATTTGCTTTATTTTCTCAGATAAATTTGTGCCTCGCGGAGAGTATATATCATAACACCATTTATAACGACGCTGTTTGTGCTCTCGTTCTGATAAAATTTTCCAGACGGACTTGTGCAACCAAACTCAGGTTTAAGCACATATTCTTTTACAAGAGAGCCACCTTCAGGAAAAGTACTTTGCGACGAGTATAACGATTTTCGAGCTGATGATCCTGCAGACAGAGTGCAGACCTGATTTGTTAAAGTTTTTTCCGAATAATAAGTGACGTTCTTCAATAAGAAAGCGTGAGCTTCCTTATCGAGTTCGTTTGACACTTCTTTAGAGCAGCTGAAGTCTGCATATTGTTCGGGAATGGGAAGCGAAATTGCAGCCCCAGTTTCAGTAAAGTGAACAATGTTGAATTCGCCGTTGGTTACCAAACGTGAAATCGCAAAAGTCTGTCCTTTTTGGAATGAGAAAATGATCTTGTCGAAAACTCCGTAATTATAGTCTTGTTTAAAGGATGCCGTGCAGATTTTGTTGGGGTCTGCTGCTTTTGACGAGACGAATGTGTTTATCGTTTGTTTTGCAGCATCGGAATTGATGGATGAAATCGCAGTGGCGGATGGCTTTGGAGATGCGACGGCCGGACCAACACTGACAACCTCTGGAGGCGTGGAAACGTAAAGAGCATAAACAGATTTGGCACCTTGCGCTTCACCATCCGATGCCCAGACATTCCATTTAATGAATCCCGTGAAATCTGTTTTTGGAATAACTTTGACCATACAATCGGGCCACTGTCCGCCCCAAATTAATTCACTCACAAAATCTTTTGATGCTGTAATTTCGCTGAAAAGGTTCTTCTGGTCGCAGCTGCCTGCTGGACTGTCTTGATCATAAACTTTCACCATAAATTCTGGTGGGGCTTCATTTTTGTTTATGTATTTATATCGGTCTCCGCTCACTATGGGTGGCTTGTTTCCAATGCCAATACTAATCGAAAAAGACGTTTCTGCCGGTAACAGTCCGTCGCTCACTACAAATGTAACATCCGTGTTGCCGCTTTGTTTTGAAGCGGGTGTGAGTTCGGCAGTGCAGTTCGGATAGGTCCCCGCGAAGACCACATTATCAATTGGAAGGAGCGTTGGGTTACTCGATTTCATGGCCATTGATTGGGTGCAATCAAGCTCACCGTCTTCATCCTTGATCGTGAATTGAACCTTGATTTTGAGGTCGTCGGCTGCCTTTGCAGACTGTGACGAAATCGCGGAAATAGTCGGAGGGCGATTCGCTTTTGGTTTTTCTGTTCCAGCAGCGTCCGCATCCGATTTTGTTTTGCCACCAGTGTTCCCCAGTTGGACTGTGGGATTATTTTTCAATAGGCCGCAGGAAAGAGAAAAACAGCTCAAAATCGCCAGCAGACCTATGCGCAACGCGGGATTTCTGTGTTTTCGAATTTGCGAAGGAATTTTAACCTGCAGCATTTGACCTCCGAGAGATCGCCGACTTCGATCCGAACAGAGTCGGAATTTTCAGGAAAAAATTAAGCAGATATGAATTTTTGATATTTATTATGAATGTTTATTTTTGAAATAGCGTATCTGAGAATCTCTTTAAAACTTATTCTTGTTGTTAAAAGGGGTTGCGTCACTCAAACGATTTACGCGTCCCTGCGAAACGACCATAAGTCCCCGCGAAGCGACCATAATCATCGGATTCTAAAGTTATTTTGGATTTCTTCCGAATACGCCACGAAATTCTGAAATGACAATGGAAGGCGGTGGTGCTGTGCTTAGACGTTTGTCCTTGTGGGGTATTTGTCTCATTTTAGTGTCGTCTTGTAGTCCGACCACAGCTGTAAAAGATCCGGATACAAAAGCGAAAAAACCATACATCGCAGGGCAGGACACTGTTTTAGGCATGTCAGGAAGTGTCGGAATTTCGAGAACCTTTGCTCCGCCCATTGGCAAGCAAGGGACGATGGATGCGCATTCAAAGCAAGAATCCGAGGCAGATGAGCAGCGACGATACTGGCACTTGAAGACCGCGATGGGAATTTCCTATCGGCAGTATAATATTTTTCCAAGTGAGTTTGAGAAAGATGGCACAAAGTCCTCCGCAGAAGTCATGAACTGTCCGTCGGATTCAGTCTTGATTCCTGCAAACGCTGAGCTAAAAAATAGTCTCGGATTCCGAAGATTTCGCTGCCTAAAATCAAGTGTGATTGAGAAGTGGGATCAGCGGATTCGGCGAGACACAAACGCTGGTATGCAAGTTGGCATGGTTTTTTGGTCTATGCCAGACCAGTATCGGCATCCCCAGTGCACAGGCGGACAGTTCTCCGGAAATTCTAACCTGAGAGACGCTTGCTTTCCGCGTGAAGATGCGATGGACGACTTTGAAGATTTTTTTAATTTTTTCGCACATAGATACAACGGAAAGCAAGATTTCAACGGTGGGGCAAGAATTCAGCATTTTATCATGTGGAATGAAAACGCATCTCCATTGTGGTCTAATTTTTCTCCATACACGACACACAATTCAAGCTCTAAGGATATAAAATACAGAGTTGATCGGTTGGCAGATGCTATGCAGAGAGCACACCGTGCGATTCTCAGGCATCAGTTGGGTGCGATGCTTTACATGAGCACAGATATGCTTTGGGATAAGCCTCTAGAGCACGGTCACATCGGAACTCGTACCCTTCTGACTGAACTTTGGAACCGTTTGGGCACAACAATAGATTGGTCAGTCGCAGTTCATCCATATGGTGATCCACTTAAGGCAGCTCCTGCGGGTCAATACACATTTGCCAACCTAAATATTGTATCAGATTTTCAGAGGGAGCAGCTGCGTCAGCGAGGATTAAACCCCGAACAATATCCCCATAGGTTGTTGATCGCGTCTGAGCAGGGTTGGGGGAGTAAAAATTACTCACCCCCAATGCAGGCCAAAATGATTTGCGCCGCGCATTTGCGTGCACTTCAAACGCCAGATTTGATTGCCGTGGCGCATAACTATTTTCATGCATTGCCAAGTGACAATGGTGCAACGCAGGGGGATACATACGGTTTAATTCCCGCATCTGTGCCTTATTCTCTTGAGAATTCGGGCTCGACGTTCCAAGGTGCGGCATATTGGGCAACACATTCCGATGTGTTTGGTCGCTCAGACACTCATATCTGTTGCCGTGATTATAATCTAGGATGCGGATCAACTCCGCTCAACAGATATTGGAACAATAAGAACGGTGACCATCGTGTTACATTTGATCCAAATGTTCCTGCTGGTTACGCCAAGCAGAGCGAGCTGGGCCGTGTGCTTCTCTTTAAGAGCGAGGGCACACAAGAGCTCTTCGGCTGTCAAGCTGGTCAAGATCAATTTCTGAGTTTGGAGCGAGGTTGCGAAAATCAAAAATTCATACGGAGCGAAGGGTTTATCTACAGTTCCGGCGGACCAAACAGAGTGCCGCTTTACCGTTGCCTTACGAACGATATGGTTGACCACTTTGTCAGTCTGCAAAGTAATTGTGAAGGGCAGAGGGTGGAAGCTCTCTTGGGTTACGCCGGTACAGTTCCTCTTGCTGAAGTGAGAAATGATTCCAGAAATTCGATGAGCAAACCGGTTGTTGATGCGGCGCCCTCTGCTGCACCCGTCGTTACAGCGGCACCTGTCGTGAAAGCAGCACCCGTCGTTACAGCGGCACCTGTCGTGAAAGCAGCACCCGTCGTTACAGCAGCACCTGTCGTGAAAGCAGCACCCGTCGTTACAGCGGCACCTGTCGTGAAAGCAG
>CAYWSV010000012.1:11644-31185 GCA_964460155.1 uncultured Oligoflexia bacterium
GCACCTGTCGTGAAAGCAGCACCTGTCGTGACAGCGGCACCTGTAACTAAAACGCCACTCAATCGTTATTTCAATCCACAAAGCGGTGAACATATCATCACCACAGATCCGAAGATCCCTGCGGGGTTCGTGAAAGAAGACGGGCTTGGAAGTGTGCTGTTGTCCTCAGTCGCAGGGTCGCATGAAATTTATGGATGCCAAGCTGGAGGCGATCAATTTTTGAGTCCAGACGCACGATGTGAAAATCAAAAATTTTTACGTAGCGAAGGATTTCTGTATAGTTCTGCGGGACCTAACAGAGCCCCGATTTACAGATGCCTTACAAATAATCTCCGCGACCACTTTGTGAGCTTGCGGGCAGATTGTGAGGGTCAGAGGGTTGAAAGTGTGCTCGGCTACGTTAGCACAGTGCCGTAATAGTTTGTATTGAAAATAAAAAAAATTCACAAAAGTTTGCCGTTTTGCGAAAAACGGAAATTCTTAGGTGAATTTACTCCAGCAATTTTTCAATATCATCTTGGGCGATGTAAAAAGTGTCGTAGGCTGAACACGATGATTCCGTGATAAGTTTTGAGCCTTGAATAAGAACAATCGGAATCATTTTCTGGCCACCTAATGTTGCTGGGGTGTTGCTCGCAGCAAGGACAAAAGTCTCTGGATTGAGAGTCCCACAAACGCCGTTGCCGGGTTGTCCTTTCTTTAATCCTTTAATCACTGGTTTTCGGCCATTTTTCACCTTCCAAATATTCTCTCTTTTAGGCATCGCCATCACAAATGCTTTGACAGCATCAAGAGCCTCTGTTGCTGCTTGAAGATTCGGATAGGGTTTATCGATGGGTGGCATGGCGCTTTTGAGCGGAGGACTCATTTTTGTGTACAGAGTGCTCGCATTCAGGTCCGCAGGAATCGCCCAATTGCCCATAGCCAAGATGTAGCGCAGGTGGTGAAGACCATCTGCCGTTGGATCGCCTGTATTTGCATAGTTATCATGACATCCTTCGCACTGCGGAGAAACCAACACTTTCTTTACAAGTGTGTCGTAGGCTTTTTTAAATTCGGGTGTCTCGGAAATGATTTGTGTGTAGGCCTTTGCAAAATTGGGGCGGGGTGCGGGTCCCAACTGCGCCATTTCGCGAGTTGGTGTGGCCATTCTTAAAATCGCACGCGATTTGTCGTCGGCGATCCAGATGCTGCCATCGCTTGCCTGAGTAATGGCCACGGGAGCTCCTCTCGGCCGATATCGTGGAGCATCGTACCATCCGTGAATCACCTCTTCTGATTCTGTCGCAGCTGGAAATTCGGGATATGTGCGCACAAATGCAGTTGTTCCGCCGGAGTTGTCGTCATCCCTGTATGACCCTTTGCCTGTGCGCACGGGCAGTCCTGTTGTTGGATCGGCCTTGAAGGCAAGAATGCGGTGACCAGCACTGCGGTATCCATGAAGTGGTACAAGGATTTTGTCTTTGAGCTGTGGAAACATGTTTCCTGAATATTTGATGATGCCAAGCGGTGCGCTGTGTGGCGGCAAAAAAACGTAAGGTGGTCGATAAAGTGGATTGCGCGCAGGGTCGCAACTGAACGAGAACTTCGCCCACTCTTCGCTTGTGGAGTTATAATCATAACAATAGGGCCAGCCGAAGTGTGGAATTTCACCCTTGCCTTCGAGTTCGCTCTTGCGAATGACATTGAGTTCTTCAAGTGGTCGACTGGATTCATTGAAGTCTCGACCGTTTTCAACCTGAATAAGATCTCCGTTGGATGCAAACATCAAGCCCATGGAATTTCTAAGTCCGCGAGCAACAATTGAGTATTTTGAATCCCACTTTTTTGCCAACGATCCATTGAATGTGTACTTGCGAATAACAGCACCATGTTCGCGGACATCAGCAGATCCCGCTGTACCGAACGTGATGTCGGCCTCAAGACACTCTTTGCCCTTAAAGTCTGAACAGTGGTCTGTATAAGCGCCAATATTCACGTAGATGTTGAACTGAGAATCGAAGACAAAATGCTTGAGCGGATGCATGCTGTTCTTTTGTCCATTGTTGATCATTGGTGGTAAGCCGCTGATAACGTCGAAGACAGCATTGGTTGGAATAGGCTGACTCCCATTAATAGCTGACACGGGAAATGCGCGAATGCGTCCGTCCTCGGCAAAGAATATGTGATTTTCGGGACCAATGGTGATTTGATGAGGGACGGACAGGCCGGTAAGAACAGGGGTCATAGTCGTTGTGCTGTAATTACCCGTGCTTTTAAGATGCCAAATCTTACCATTCTTGTAGTCCCAATTGGCAAAGTCGGTGATTAAAAACTCATTTTTTCTTCCGGGGATTTCGACGATTACACGCGGCTGAAAGGATGGATCGTCAGACTGTTTAACCATCCCAACGCAGACTCCGTTCATAGCTTCGATGCGTAGGGTGGGAAAACCGCCGCAATTTGAATCTACAGGGTCGAGCGCATAACCGCTCTTAATAACCTTTGGCGACGCTTGTTCCTTGTAGGGAACCTCACGCGTGCTGCTGGACGTTGTTTTCGTTTTTTTACAGGAGCTGAGGACAATCAAAAGTGCTGCGGAAGTGATAGCAGCGCCCAGATGGCGATAAGTATTTTTCATGGGTGCCTCGGTGGGTAAGCGTCTTACCTCGAGCTTACCTCCAATGGACCCAGTTTTAGAATCTCAAAACGACCGATTCTTCGACGTTTTGAGATGGGGTGTCAAACATATTGCGGATGGCAAGACCTTGTGGGGTCTATTCGAATTGACAGCCACCGATGGTCGTGGCGCGCCCGTCTTGGGCAACAGTAAATGAAACTTTTTTCTCTTTGAGGTCGAAGCTTAATACTGAAAGCTCTTTGGCAGCCGCAAAATCTTCGTCGAAGTAGGTTGTCAGCGTTCCGTTTTTTAACGTCAGATTGACCTTGTTGGTAGAATTCCCTTCGCTCTTTGCAACTTTTCCGAGAAGGTGTTGAAAGCCAGTGTCGGTCAGAGAGTTTTTATCACCCGTTGCAAAATGATAGGTTCCAGAAACAACATCACCCTGAATCTGCACAATGAGTGTTTCTCGGACTTGGAGTTTTTCAACTTCGCTGACCTGAGAGCAGCGCGCCAGACGAGGAGCTGATGTTTTTTCTTCGGGCAAGGAGTCAATCGAGCTGCTGTTTTGAGTCGAGTTTTTAGCGCACGAGACCGCGAAAAGAAGTGAAGCTGAAAGTGTTAAAAAAGAACGCATAAGTCTCCCCCCGAATACCTATCTGTTCCAACCAATGGGTTGGCTATGCAACGTGGCAAGCATTATGCATGCCACGGGGATCCGAAAAAAACGTGTTGTTATTCGAAACTTCATGGATTGCCCGAGATTTGATACTGTCTAAGGATACGGCAGTTCAAACTTGAAGTGTCGAATGGTTTTACGCATGCGAAAATAACTGAAGAAATTTCGTTTTCTACCGATACGAGCGAGTCGCTTTAAAGAGGAGTTCATTATGACAGTATCGAAGATTCTTGCATTCAGCATTCTGACATCGCTGGTCGCCTGCAAGCAATCGGAGACATCGTCTCAATCTGCGAGTGTTGCAGACTCAAAAGGGCTCACCGAACAATGCGGCGTTGTTCAAAAGAAGGGCGAAGATTTCTTTTTGAAATCGGCATCAAATGCACTGCGTGGACTTGAACCTCAGGACGGCGCAGTAACAAATATTTTAGGCGAATACTCTGCGAGTCAGGATGAAGTTTGTGTGCGCGCAGATTGGAACGGTTCGGGGCCGGTCATGGTTGTCTCGGCTGCCGCAGTTCGTAAGGCCGTCAAAAAGACTATCGTCTCCGAAGAGTGCGGTATTGTGATGACGAGCCCAAATGGAAAGCTCGTGTTGCAGCTTGCGGGCAACAATTCAGAAAAGAATGTAAATCGTGAATTGGACCCACAAGATGCTGCAACATCAAATCTCCTGAAAGAGTATGCGTTCTCGATGACTGAGGTTTGCATCAAGGGCGACTTTTCGGGAGTTACTGGGGCTGTGATGGTGAATTCACAGGCCGCTGTGCGCAAAGCAAAATGAGCCGACTTTAGTCGGCCTCACGTGGACATCCTGCCTGCATTGTCGGACGAAGTCTCTTAACGTCATAGCCTCGATTTTGAAGCTCCGTGTGAATCCGCGACAGGGTCTCGGCCGGCAGGGTACGCTCGCGGGCGATGACCCACATGTCCGATTTGAAGGGTGCTGAGACAACCGCATATGAGTAGTCTTCATCAATCAGACTGATAAAATAGTTGGGAAAGAGAAACGGAAAGCGTCCCGTGTTGACGGTCAGCGACGCGGGGTTCAAGGCGTTTGGAATGGCGTTCGCCTCAACTTGATCGAGAATGCCATTGGGCGTGCCACGACGGCATGAGTTGATGACATGAATGGAGTCATCGGAGTTCAAGGAATAATGAGTGCTCGTGCATGTACAGTCGGTTTGACGCATGTGGTTCGTTGATTCAATTTCGTACCAACGACCCATATATCGCTCCAAATCGAAGGAATTCACCGTGCGCGGATTGATTCCATCTGCAAAGGCTGATGCTGAGAGACAACTGAGCGCTGCAAGTGTGAGAACAGTTTTCATTTGTCGTAACCTCCACGTTTTTGATTGAACCTGCGGATTGCAGATTGTGGTCACTGTTAGTCATCCGAAACACCGAAAGACAATCATCGTCGATTCTCTCTTTTACATTCCAAAAGACTGTGAAAAGATGGAAAGGTTTGCCATTGAAAGAGGGTTTTATGTGGTCCTATGGTGACGAGTCCGTGCGGGATTTATGGAGTTTGGATCCAAACATTTCCTTCTTAAATCACGGGTCATATGGTGCTGTTCCTCGTGCAGTTCGTGAAGCTTACTTTTCAATTCATTCCAAAATTGAGCAGAACCCCGTTGCGTTTCTGAGTCGAGAATTACCCGAGAAATTGTCGAATGTTCGCGATGTTGTCGCTCGTTGGTTGAATTGTGATCCGCAGGGCATGGCGTTCGTGAGCAATGCAACCTCGGGCGTGGGATCTGTTTTGTCATCTATGTCTTTCGCCGAGGGAGATGAAATTGTCTTTCACAATCATGGATATGGTTGGGTGCGTCAGGGGCTAGCGAATCTGGCTGCCAAAACGGGAGCAATTATCCGCGAAGCACAGATTCCGGTGATTCCTCGTTCAGACACCGACATTGTGAATTCTTTCGCACAGGTTCTGAGTCACAGAACAAAGCTGTTGATTTGCGATCACGTCACATCACCAACGGCTCTTATTTTTCCAGTGAAAGAGATTGTTGCGCTTGCCTCTGCATCGGGTGTGCCAGTGTTGATTGACGGAGCTCATGCCCCTGCATTTTTGCCTCTCGATCTTGCTCATTTGGGTGTTGATTTTTATACTGGGAATTTTCACAAGTGGCTGTGTGCACCTCGAGGCGCTGCGTTTCTTTATGTTGCAGATCGCTGGCGAGACATCATTCGTCCTCAGTCACTCAGCTACAGTGGCGGCGTAACTCACCATCATTACGACTCTTCGTTTACTGGATTTTTTGATTGGACGGGTACAAATAATTTCGCGTCGTGGTTGACCATTCCTGAGGCGATGAAATTTCATGAGGAACTGGGTTGGCCACGTGTATTCGGCCAGCGCGAAAAGTTTCGAATTGAGAGTGGTGATTTGTTTTTACGAACTCTTGAACACTCGGGATATGAATTACCTGACTCTCATTTTCTTGGAGCGATGCTTTTGTTGCCTTGGAGAATCAGGCCCGAAGTTCAGCTATCAAACGCGTTGGCGCGCGAACTCACTCGTGAATTGTACGAGCAGTCGCGCGTCGAAATTCCGGTCATCTACTTTGAAAAGCAACTTTATGTTCGGCTCTCGGCACAAATCTACAATCACACACGCGATGTTGAGCGGTTGATTGAAGCGTTGGGCGCGCACCCTTTTTCAAGGGTGCGGATAGGGGATGGGTGAAGGAGGATAGGAGGGGTTTGGAGGATAGGGATAGGGCGGAATGGGGGCAGGACGATTGGGCGATCGGCGACCGCGGTTGCATTTAAATTCTTGATGGTAGCCGCCTCCCAACGAAAGCATCGCTGTTGGTCCATAAGGATGGTTCAGATACCCAATGGTGATTTGCGAATTGCCGTAGGGACTGCTGAAGCGGAAGCTGATGGAATCGTATGTGCGCTGAAGCACATAGACTTCGATACCCGAAGCTGTGATGTTCTGTGCGTTGATGTCTAACACGTAACCGCTGCGCGAGAATGACCCTGGAGTGATGGTGAAGAAATCGTATCCATTTTGCATGTCTCGGCATTCAAATGATTCAAACGCCGGTGGTTGAGGGTGTCTGTGCGGTGGCTGACCGGGATACGGATTTGGCGCGGGATACGAGGGACCGGGATAGGGGTAACCGGGGCCATTGCCGGGGTAGCCGGGATTGTGTCCCGGGGGAACTGGGCGAACGTCCGCGAACGCGCTGGCCGCGGAAAGCGTTGCAATCAAAGACGCAAGAACTCTAACGGATGCGTTCATAAAGACCTCCGGTCGAAAGTGAATACACAAAAATTTGTGTATTTGAATTTTAGATAACACAAAAGTTTTGCATTGGTCAAGACAGCGCCAGATTTTGAGCCAGCACGAGGGTGAGACGTTGAACACACCCCTCGAGAGTTGTGGTTCGCGCCGACTGGATTCAAACTCACAGGACGAGAAAAAAAAGGAAGACAGATGAACCATGACATTGTTTCGTACGATTGGGCCGATCGTCTCGTGCATGCTCATGATGCGAGTGTTTATCGATTGGTACCTCGAGCAGTCGCGCGGCCTCGCAGCATCGATGATGTTCAAAGGTTGTTGACTCAGGCACGTACTGAACGCGTTGGAATGACTTTTCGTGCGGGTGGAACCAGTCTGTCTGGACAAGCGGTCACACAGGGGCTTCTCGTTGTTCTTGGTCGAGGTTGGGATTCATTTACGCTTGGAACAATGGGCGAAACACTGACCTGTGGTCCAGCCCTTAGAGGTTCCGTGGCCAACGCTGCGTTAGCAAAATTTAATCGCCGGATTGGTCCTGATCCGGCTTCAATTCAAGCGGCGTGTTTGGGTGGAATTGTCGCCAACAACGCCAGCGGTATGTGTTGTGGTGTCGAGGAAAATTCTTATCAAACATTGCAAGGACTGAAGGTTCTTCTGGCCAGCGCTACTGTTTTGGACACGCGCGAGGTCGACTGTGAACAAAAATTCAGAACTCTTGAGCCGGAGCTGTACAGAGGTCTTTTAAATCTTCGTGATCGGGTCCGAAGTTCGCCCCGATTGGTTGAGCTCATTCGGAAAAAAACTGCAATTAAGAACACCACGGGATACGGCTTACAAGCTTTTCTTGATTACGATAAACCAACAGAACTTCTCACTCATTTACTTGTGGGATCCGAAGGAACTCTGGCGTTTATTGCAGACATGACATTGCGCACCGTTCCTCTCAGGCCTCATCGGGCGAGTGCTTTGCTATCTTTCGAAAACCTCAGCGATGCATGCGAAGTCACACCACGTCTACGCGAGTTAGGCTTTAGTGCTGTTGAACTTTTTGACTATCAATCTATTCAAGCGCTTCGTGGGTACCCGCAGTTACCCGATTTTCTAAATCACTTGGGAAGAAATGCAGCATGTTTGTTGTTGCAGGCTCAGCAGGACGACAAACACGAGCTCAATGCACTTCTTGAACGTGCAGAAGTTATTCATCAGTGGCAGCAGATTAGCCATAAAACCGAATTTTTTGCTGATCAATTGAAGCAGAATCAACTCTGGGATTTGCGCAAGGGAATCTTTCCAGCGGTGGGTGCACGTCGGCCGCGTGGTACATCTGTTATTATCGAAGATGTTGCATTTCCTTTGCCGCGCTTGGCCGAGGGGACGCTGGCCTTGCGTGCGTTGCTTGAAAAACATGAATATCAGGATGCTGTGATATACGGTCATGCGCGTGACGGTAATTTGCATTTCGTCTTGTCACAGAATTTTTCGTCGACATCTGAGGTTCGCAGATACGAGAGATTCATTGACGATATGGTCGATTGCGTCGCTGGTCGTTTTGGTGGTTCGTTAAAAGCAGAGCATGGCACAGGCCGAAATATGGCACCTTTTGTTGAAAAAGAGTGGGGCACTGAAGCTTTTCTGTTGATGCGCGAACTTAAGGTACTTTTTGATCCTGAAAATATTTTTAATCCAGATGTACTCATAAATTCCAATCCGCGCGTGCATTTGGAGAATCTTAAGGACACGCCGCTTGTCGATGAGCACTTGGATGCATGCATTGAGTGTGGGTTTTGTGAGCCGGTGTGTCCGAGTCAAGGACTGACATTGTCTCCGCGTGGCCGGATTGTTCTTCAGCGTGAGCTGGCCAACCCTCAAACCGCTGGAGCGCTAGATTCCGAGCAGGTTGATTACTTGCAGACAAAAACATGCGCAGCCGATGGTCTATGCGCAAAAGCATGTCCGGTGGGAATCAACACGGGAACGTGGGTTAAGAAACAAAGAGGCGAGCAGTCGGGCTCCGCAGGTCGCCTAATGGCGCGCTTTGCGGCGCAGGACACCGCATTCATAGAGTCGATTACTCAAGTTGCATTGACTGCTGCAAGTGGCGCATCCAAAGTCATTGGCTCACGACTGTTGAACACTTCGACGCGGGCGCTGAACTCCGCATTTGGATTTCCGGTCTGGTCGCAGGCGTTGCGCTCAAAAGGTTTGGTCAGCGAGGGTGCAGTCAGCGCTCTGTGGTCTTTGTTACCGTCTTCGTCTCAATCCCCGTCTCCGTTGGATGTGTCATCGGTAAATGGATCCTCTGCGCCCGCTGCTCAACAGTCATCACAGCGGTTTTTAATGTTTCGGAGCTGCCTCACGCGTGCTTTCGACAACGCGTCAAATGATCCTATGGCTGTCTGTGCGCTCCGTGCAGGAATCGAAATAATAGATGTGCGTGAGGCAGGTCTGTGTTGCGGTCAGCCCTGGAGCTCTAAAGGGTATACCTCAGATGCGGCAGACAAGTTGGAGCAATTTATTAATACTTGTTTCAAGCTCTCTGACGGCGGCTCGATGCCCATTGTGATTGATAACAGTCCATGTGCACTTGCTGTACTCGAAGATTCCACTGGTGTATCCGATGCTGCACGCGAGAAATTATCAAAGCTCAAGATTTTAGATCCAACCGACTTTGCGCTTCATCTTGCGCAGCGTTTGAAAATCGAGCCTCTTAAGGAAGCCACCCGATTTTTTCCTGTTTGTTCCGTGGTTAAATCGGGTCGCAGTGCACGGTTTGAAGAACTTGCTCGGCTCATCAGCGAGACGCCTGTGTTTCCGCTACAAACCGCCTGTTGCGGAATGGCAGGGGACAGAGGTTTGTGGTTTCCCGAATTGACAGAAAATGCCCGTCAAAGATTCCATTGGAGTTCAAAAGAAAAGGCCCGTGGTTTTTGCACGAGCCGCACGTGTGAAATAGCACTGACAGACGACGAAACAACATTCGATTCAATCTACGTTGCTCTTGAACTTGCATCCCGAGCCGGACGACGTCCGGAGTAAAGTTCAACGCGTGGAAGATGAGCGTGATTCGTATGAGCCCTTGGGCATAACAATTGAACTCGAGCTTCCAGATTCACGCTGAGAACGCGCTTTTGTCTTGAGCGACTCGAAGACTTTCAGCACCACAGGTTCGTTGATGGCTGCTGATTCGAGTTCGTTGAAACATTCAAGGCAAATATCGTCGTATTTAAAATCGTGAATGCCTTCACGCTTAAGTAGCAACTGCACGTAGCGAATTGTTCTGTCGATGAGCTTAAAATTGCTTGGACGCACACAGGTCATCACATTGCCGTGATAACGCCCCAGTCGACCCATCACAAGAGTTGAATGCATATTCAGAAGCATCTTGAGAATGAGATGTTCGTTGAGAAGAGATAAACCTTGTGTCGAAAACGTTGTTTTAAGGTTCTCGAATTCAAACGAGATTCCATGATTAGTGCGATTGATTGTGAAGAAGTGTTGCGTGACTTCAGGTCTCATAGACTGGCGCCACGCCGGAAGAGTCGCTGAAAAATCGTAGCCATTGAGCCGTTGAGGACCACCAATTGTTTCGTAATCACTCCAGCCAACAAGTGGACGTGGACTGCGCTTGAGCAGTGCGCTCCACGCTTGATCGGATGTTTGCGCTGCAGGCAAGCACAAATAGCACAAGCTCGCAGAAGCATTTGTGTCGGCTCGATTTTCAAAGGGAGCAAGACTGAATGTTGGCGACCGTTCTGTTGTGTCTGTGATGACGGTGATTCCATAAGCATCGGTTGAATAAACGAGTGTTTCACCGCGTTTGTATGCATCGCTTTCTGCAACGATAAATGAGGCAAGTGGTTGAATATCTAATGTGCTCAAATGGTCCTGAAGCTGACAGAGGGACTCTTCAATCGAGTCGAATGTCGGGTGCGATTTCAGGCATTCAAAAAGTGCTGTGCCGGCAGCAAGCATGAGAACGGTACTCGCCTGCATGCGTGTGCTGCCAGAAATGGCCATCGGACCCACAGTCAGATTGAGTTTGGTGAGTCGCGGATTCAGGATGGCCTGTTGGCAGCGCTCGAGTTTTTCAGTGAGAAGGTCCTCGGGATTGCAAAACAAAAACCAATGATTTTTGTTCGAAACCTCGGGGGCGCGAAGGGCTGCTCCAATCACATATGGGGTTTCGCCACCTTCGGTGGAGGCAACGAGAAGATCGCCTTCACGGAAGCCCGCTTCATTGAGCATGCGGGCGCCGAATTCGGGATGATCTTCAAAATTTTCAATCGAACGGACGAGTGCCACATCGCCGCCTGCCATGAGCGATCTAACACGATCAAACCATGTGTGGTTTGATCCCAAAGCCTCGCGCCAAAGCACTTCAAGGCTGAGCGAAAGGCGTCCTGTTGCACCACAGCCAACAAAAAATACACGTCCACCGTGCGAAAGCGTGGTGTGCATATCGACAGCCAGCTTGAGAATTTGATCTGTTTTCGGAGAGATGAGTCCCAGAGCGTCGCAGTCGACTTCACGCATGACTCGCAGCGCATGAGGCAGATTGTTCTGCGCCCAGTCGGAAAGGTTCATTGTTTTTGGGTGCTGCGATTCGGTGGGTAAATCGCCCAGCTTGAATTGCGGAGCGATAGTCAGGAATTCATCTGTTTTTTGTTTTGCGTTGAGAGAACTTGACGTCTGAACTGTTTCTTTCATTGTGCTCTAACCACTCCTTCAGCGCGTTGTCGAGCCGAGTGCCGAGGTGGCTGATGCGTTTCGTGTAGCACAGTGTTTTATCGAAGCACGGTATTACGCGTTCAGCATCAAGCCGTTCAGAATCGGTAAACCGGCTTCCCAGACTCGAGTTCAGAACTACAATATACTCTCGATTAAAGCCTCGCTCTGACAATCCTTTGACCAAACCTGCGTGACTTCCGGAAACAGATGTTAAGCCTGTTTTAGACGCAAATTCGACTTCAGCGGCCTTTTGGCATTCGGCGATTTTTTCGCTGAATTTGTAGTCGCCCTTGAGTTCATCGGGGGCAAACACGAACGGGTATGTGCCCACTGGCAATCGAAGTTGATCTTGATTCATCCATTTCGATGGTAGTCGGGCTGGAATGCCGAATTCGCCGCCAAGGGATTGCTGACAATGCAATGTGTTGCTGAGGACTTCATGAAAGAGCTGGTCCTTCATATTCGCCCAAAAGTATTTTTTCACGTTGTCAGAGATTTTGAAGGGGTTCAGGTTTCTATTGCCGTCTGTGACCCATTGTGGTCTTTCTTCACGCGGGGTGTTTTTATTTGTGCGCATGACCCACAAGAGGCGGGCAACATCCCACGAGGGCATTGAAATGTGACTGACGCTTGAGCTGTCCTTCAGATACATGGTGTCGCGGTTGCCCCAGAGCCCGTCTTTGAGCCGTGTCCGGTTCATCTGAAGTGTTGGTAACCCCAGACTGGCAAACATGTCGTTCAGCGTATTCACCGAGGGTGCACCTGCGGGATAGCCGGCTTCGTCTTTAAGTTCGGACTCGATAATCTGACCATTCTTGTGCAGAAATTGGATCATTGCAGCAGTCGCTTTGTTACCGCTCCACTGAATCATTGCATCCAAAAACTGACGCACGCTGAGAGTCACGTCGTCGGTTGTTTCGGAAGTGCCGAAGTCATAGGTAAATTTTTGGTTAAGTTGTTGCTCCAGAGGTCCTTTTTCTTCAAGAAATTGCAGAACACGGACCAAAACAAGCATTTTGAAAATGCTTGCTGGGTAAGGCGACATAAAATTAGTAGCTGTTGAGGTTGCTTCGGTGTTGATGAGATCTTGCGGCGGAAAAGGAGCCTTCCACGCTATTGGATTCGTCTCAAAATAGGGTGACGTTTTGATGACCCGTCCGCCGTCGAAGCGTTCCTGAGTCCAGCGTTGCATGCGGATATTTTCAACTCCGCCCGTCTTTGTGTTGAACTGACCAACAATTCCCTCGGGGAAATCGCGTGAGAAAAAGACGTTGCTGCCGACCACGGGATTTTTGCAGCCGCGCTGGAAGGCGATTACGGCCAGATCCACCTGTGGAAATTTTTCAATGCCCACAGCATCTCGTCCATGTTTGCATGCCGGCTCGGTGGCTGGGCATGGATCCTCAGTAAAATTTGGTCCCAGATCTGTGACGTTTTCAAATTGTGCGCCCTGAACTGCGGACTTTAAAATTTCACCCAGAGATTTTTGGTCGAGACATTTTTTTTGTCCTGCAAATGCCACCGATGAAACCGATGCGATGGCCAGCAGAGAGATCGATGCCTTGAGTCGAGATGAATAGAGGCAATTCATGGCGGATGTCCTGAACGGTAAAGATGAGAGGATCAAGGTTTACAGAACGCACCTTTGATAATGTAGGTTTCGAGCGCTTTCTGTGCCGCATATGTGCGGTATTCGAAATCATAGATGCGCTTGAATTTTGGTTTACCTTGATTGTCGACTCCATTTGGAACGTAGGTTCGCCAGTCGGCTGGATTGAGTCCGTTCACTCCAGCATCGATGAGTGGATTTCGCTGACGGCATTCTTTGAGATATGGATTTCCGCCGCCGAGTGGACCGACAAAGAGGTCGATGCGATCAAATTGGATGGCTCCACCGATATCTTGAGCACACACGAATCCGTCATGCACTGAGCCGTTGTTCAAGGGAATGCCGCGCAAACGAGGAATGTACATCAGCGCGCCAATGAGACGCTTTCTGACCTCGACGACTGGCAAGCTACAAAAATCATAACCTGCTTGTTTGCACAGGTGCACGAAATCAACTGCAACTGAACGGTACGGATGCAGGTTGTGTCCCAAAATTCCAAGGCCATAAGCATCTCCAGAGAGCACTTTATAGTCCCAAACGCCATTGACGTAATTGGCGACGTTCAAAACACGTCCGTCGTTCAGTCTTCCTGTCCCCTCGATGTCGAGGTCTTCGTGAAAAGACTTGCTCACGTTGGCAATGAGTTTACCGGTTACAGCTTCGTAGAGGGGAACTGTTTTGGGGCCCGGATGAAACGATTCGTCAGCGATGTTGTAAAACGTAGGATAGAGATTGCCAATTGCAACCTTCTCAGCGTCAGGGCGTCCGCGTTCAAGAAGTTCGCTCATGTCACGAATAGCGATTTTGCTTTCCATCCCCGGATTCGGGCAGAGGTCGCTTTCCCAGTAAATAGGACGCAAATTTTGGGAAGGATAATAACACAGGTTGCCATTGATTTTTAGCTCAACCGGAGCGGGTTTATCGAGGGTTGCATCGCGTCCGGATGTGCCCTCGACAGCTTGCGCATGAACTACGGTTGTGGGTTTTGCTCCTGAATCCGCTGCAGGAATGCATGCGCAGCCCTCGGGACTGTTGGTGCAGTTGATTTTGTATCGTCCGGAGAAAAAGCCGCTCTCGGAATGCGCCGGAGTGACGCAAGCAAACGAAGTTAAAACGACAGACACGGCTGACAATTTTATGAAGTTCCTCATGGTCAGTCTCTCTCGGTGATGTGTGTTCTTCACAGGGATTTCCCCATCAAAAGTAACGAGGTTCCCTTCCATTGGGAAGTTTTGGTGAATTTATAGCCAGTTTTGTCGTAAAAGCCAACCTTGCGGGCATCCGGTGCTGTGACGAGGTGCACACCTTTGACACCATCTGTCTGCAGATGATTTTCAAAAACTGTGAGTAGAGTTGATCCCATCCCTCGGCCACGCGCTGCCTCAGCACAATTAATATGAAGATGGGCAGGAAAGCGTGAGTAGCAATCTTCAAAAATTTCGAACCATGGATGTAGCGCGGCGAGATTGGGGTGCAGACGTGTATCTGGAACTCCACAGATGTACCCCATGACGTCTGAATTGTCGGCAAGTGCAATCAGAAACAGTTGTGGATAGGTTTGTGCATACCAATCGAGGTACTTATATTTGAATGCTTCGCGTTCAGCCGCGGATGCAAATTTTTTTTTGGGAGAGGACTCAAAGAAAACTTCATCAATTCCTTTTCGGATTGATCCTTTTTCCGCAGACGGACCAAGGCTCAGTAAAGATTTAATTTGAATCATCCGCGCTCTCCTTGTGCAGATTTGAACTTCAATTTGAGAAACTTCACAACTTCCAAGGACCTGCGCTCCGGAAATTCGGAGTCGGGCATGATGAGAAATACTTTGTTTGTCATTTCGCAGTTTGAGGCTTTTCGAATTTTTCCTGAGTTGTAGTGTGCACTCAGGCTGTGGTGGGGCAATGCAGCATAGAGCCCAAGTTGGATGACGGCTTCGATCATGGCTTGATGAGAATTGACCGCAATGGCGAGTTCGGGTGCACCCTTGGGAAAAAGGTTTGGGTATTCTTTGTAAAAAGAGAACAGCAGGCGGTCCTGAAGCTTGTAACCTGCAAATTTAGGATGCGGGTTTTTCTGGAGATCTGGATTTGATGCCGAGGTTACCAAATGGATGTGTTCGTCCAGAAGCTTGTAGGAGCGTACCATTTCATTTGATGGTGCCTGACTGGCGATGCCGAGATGCAACTGACCGCCGGCAACACTGCTGATGATTTCGGCCTCGGAAAGATACCGGATATCCGCAGAGACGCTCGGATGTTTCTTGCAAAATTCAAAGAGGACGGGTGCGAGTAGGTTGGTTCCAATTTCGGAGAAACAACCGAATTGTATTGCTCCACTGAGTTCCGTTTGAGCATTGCGAATACGGGCAAGAGAGGATTGCAGATTTTCAAATACGGGAAGTATTTCTTTTTTCAGCATACGGCCCATATGTGTGAGGGCCAGACCGCGGCTTTGCCGGATGAAAAGTTGGCTGCCGAAGGCGTCTTCGAGGTTTTGCAGCTGACGCGTCAGAGCCGGTTGGGACATTCCTAGTTTACGAGCACAACGCGAGATGTTGAGCTCTTCTGCCAAAAGCAAAAAAGTAGGAATGAGTTCCATGGGAATGTTGAACGGTGATCCCATTGGCGCTGCTCCGCGTGTTCTTCAAGTATGATACATGGATTAGTCAGGAGTGCGAGCCTGTCTAATCCTTCGACACATAAAAACTCAAAAAAAACCAATCATTCCTGATTTTAATAGTGGCATGCAAACTGCTGTCCCTAAGCAATGCGGACTCATGTTCCGCGAGCTCTCGGAGGTTTGTTATGAGAAATTTTCTTATCTCACTTGTCGCAGGTGTTCTCACGTTTGCGGCCTGTACGGATCAGAGGCCGCAGAGCAGCTCTTCCGCAGTTATGACTGTCGATAACGAGGCACCCCGATGCACCGTGAAGGACATTTCCGAGTGCACCGACAGCCGAGGTGGTTATTCATGTTTTTCCCGATGCGGATTCAAACCCAGTGAAAACTTTTGCGCCATGGAGGCATTGGATAAGTGCCTCGACAACCGAGGCGGAGCGAGCTGCTATCAAAAACATTGTAACAGTAAAGTTCACAGTGGACCGTTCAACCCGTCAAATGGGTCAGGCGGATTGATGAAGCTTCCGGCTCAGGGCTACGGGTATGAAACGTTTGACGTGGAATCAATGCGGTATGGACAGCCCAAGACAATTGCGCGCATTAAAGAACTAGCAATCAGAGTGTATAATAAAACCGGTTACAAATTATACGTTGGCGACTTATCCAATTCCGGTGGCGGCAACTCAGGACGTCATGCTGGTCATTACGATGGGCTGGAAGTCGATATTGCCATCATGGGCAACACACCAACAGTGAGTTGTTACACCATCTGGGAAGGCTGTTATTTGCGCAGTGCACAGACGGCAGTTGTTGGAGAAATCTTGAACATGGGTGGTTCGACAGGTATGTATTTTAACGACCACGCCATTCAAAGTCGCTTCCCCGGTTCTGTCAGCTACGCCGGTGGCCATGACAATCACCTTCACGTGAATTGGCATCGCTGAGGAGTTGGTTAATCGAGGACAATGATTTCCTTCACGTTGAGGGGCCGTGTGTTACGGTCCCTTTTTGTGCTTGTAGACGGGAGATGCTCGATGAATTTTCGCAGACTGAAGACTCGCATTCTCCCGATTGCGCTGACCAGTGGTCTGGTGAGTTCCTGCGCCTACATCAGTTATGCGGCTACCTGGGAGCAAGACGAACCACTACCTTTGGGTGGTCGCGCCAATCCGCTTGACCTGAATGACGAAGAGTTCGCCGCAGCTGCGCTCAGCGGACGGAAACATGCACTCAATTATCCGGTCGATATAACCGGAGAAGCTCTTCCCAAAGACGCGGCACTCAGATTCTTTAAACCCGAAACTCGCAGACAGGATATTTTGTCGCTGTTACAAGGTGTCTTTAAGAAAGTTGCACTGCTGCAGTCTTTTGAAGACGTCGAAAAAATGGTCGGATTGATTGAATACCCAGAATCCGAGGGGACAGGTGTTTATTTTGTGCCCATGCCTGAAGGCCGCAAGCCATGGTTCAGAATGGGAACGAGTTTTATTCAGGCTCCCGAAGGTCCTGCTATTACTTTCAGTTGTGCAACGTGTCATGCTGGAGACCTTTTTGGCAGGAAAATCATTGGACTGAATAATCGATTTCCCCGCGCAAACGAGTTTTTCCTGATGGGCAGAACTGCCACCTCTCTTGTTCCGCCCGCCTTCTTTAAAGCAGGTGTGAACGCAAGCGAGAATGAGTTGGCGATGTATAAGCGTTTGCGCGAAAATGCTCAGTTCATCGATGGACGCAAGCCGCTTGTCCGTGGGCTGGATACATCACTCGCACACGTCGCTTTGAGCTTGAGCCGCAGAGCGGACGACGGTCTTGCTTCAAAAACTCCAGAAGCTCGTCAACATCCCCGTGACTCAATTTTGCGTCATCAGCCGGCCGACAGCAAACCTGCGGTTTGGTGGAACGTGAAGTACAAAAACAAATGGCTACTGGATGGTTCTGTTGTTGCAGGTAATCCGATTTTTACAAACATTTTGTGGAATGAAATTGGCCGCGGCACTGATTTGAAACAATTGTCCGATTGGTTGGCTCAAAATGAAAATGTGGTCCGCGATCTCACTGCGGCTGTGTTTTCATCAAAGCCACCCCAGTTCGTGGATTTTTTCCCAGATTCGCATTTCGACCTCGCGCGTGTGCAGCGCGGACAAAAGCTCTTCAATGAGAATTGTTCATTTTGTCATGGTCAATACGTGAAAGGCTATGAGCGTGCCGACACGACTGGAATGAACCTGCGCGAACTTATTTCAACAATAAAAGTGAGCTACCACAGCAATACTCCCGTGGTGAACGTAGGCACAGACCCTTTGCGTGCGCAGGGAATGGAGGCTTTGGCAGAGCCGCTAAACAGTCTTGAAGTGAGCCGAAAGCACGGCATAGTGGTCAAGGTGCAGAACGGTTATGTTCCGCCTCCGCTGGAGGGTATTTGGGCGCGTTGGCCCTACTTGCATAACAATTCCGTGCCAACACTTTGCGCACTGCTGACTCCCTCTGTGCGGCGTCCAGTGGCATGGAATGTGGGTGTTGCGCGTTCGACAACCACGGATTTTGATGCGGAATGCAATGGCTATCCTCTGGGCGAAAAAGCTCCTGAGGCATGGAAAAAGAACCGCTGGGGATACTTCGATACCCGTCGTCGTGGGTTGGGGAATCAGGGTCACGATGAAGGTATCTTTTCTGAGAATGGTGTCTCGCGCTTTAGCAGACAAGATGTGCTCGACTTAGTCCACTTTCTCCAAACTCTTTAATTTCAACCCATCAATCATGTGAAACAGCCCGTTCACTTTTGCAGTGAACGGGCTGACTCAATCATTTATCAGAGCTTATTTTGAATAAGGTCTTAAATCAGGCCGGGTCCGTAATCGTTTGTAACGACCATGCTCTCTTCCCGAACACCATCGGCAAAACAGATACTATTGGCTGCCTCGCGTCCGGTGCACACCGAGCGCTCCATCAGTGCAGAAGGATAGTCTGTCTTTAGCCAGTCACCGGCAAATGTGAGATTTTCGATGCCCAAAGATTGCGGCTCTGTTGAGGCTGGACGCAGAATTCCCTGCCCACATTCAAACGATGTGAAATTGTGATAGCTGCCGACACTTGTTGCAATCACGTTGGCATCGGCCATTTCAGGCATGATTTCCAAAACAGTGTCGCGAATCGCAGGCCAGACGTCTTCGTCTTTCAGGCCTACCAATTCGGGTGTGGTGTACAGGTGGAATTCGATAATGGAGCCGCCCGTCTTTTCGGACCATTTTCTGGACTCCTCCTCGAGGAGCTCGAAACGCGCAAGAAGGTTAATGGGACGGTGTTGAGGCGTTTCCAAACAGTCAGGAATGTCGTCACTTGGTTTCTTATCGAACCAAACGCGCAAAACCTTGTATGGCGGAGCAATCTTTAATGGCTCAACAACGCCGCGCAGTTTTTCAAGAAGGTTGGTTGCCGTTGCGTCGACTCCGGTTGAGGCGGCCAAGATTTTTTGGGTTGCTCCAACGTCGGTGGCGAGAATGACGTAATCGTAGTTCTTGCTTTCACCCACGACACCAATAGCTTTATTGTCCTCAAAGCGTATTCCAGGAACAGGCTTAGAGAGCTCGATTTTTGTTCCAAAAGACTTCAAACGTTCGACCCAAGGTTTCAAAAGTCCGTTGTAGTGGTCGGTTGTTGTGACTTCTCGGTTGAATGCCTTCGGATGACTCAAGAAATAGAGATGCATGTAGAGGCACATTTCGGCTGCGCTGATTGTATTCGGATCGTTGAGGGTCACCGAAGCAGCGGGTTCCATAACGATGTCGTAGAATTTTTTGTTGACTTTTCTTTGCTTAGCAAGCTCAACAAACGTGATGTCATCCAACCGGATGTAGTTCATCTTGTGGTTGTAAAATAAAACCTCACGAATGGTGTTCAACGTTCCCGCAGCATCCAAAAAATTCATGTTGGGTGAATTTTTCAGGATGTTGAGAAGATTGAGCGGATAGATCGGTGGTTCACTCTTGATAACTTCGTCTTTGTAGGTGCGGAATTTGAATTCAACTTCGTTGTACGG
>CAYWSV010000012.1:31195-34359 GCA_964460155.1 uncultured Oligoflexia bacterium
AAGGCGGTCGCGGATGTCACGCAGAACGTGGTAGTTTTCGAACCACATGTGAAGACCATGTTCAACCCAGAATGTTCCGGCTGCGTTCGTCTCTTGGCGGACAGCGAGTTTTCCGCCGACAATCGGCATCGCGTCGCGCACGGTGACTTTATATTTTCTTTCCGAAAGCTCGAGAGCTGCAGACAGGCCTGCGAGTCCGGCACCAATGATGAGCACAGACTTCTGCTGACCATTTGCAAGCTGACGTTTTGCTGAAGGATTACGTGGAGAAATCACCCGTGGTGGCTGGGGAAAAGCTTGGGCCTTTTGTGCATTGAGGACGGTGTAGCCCAGTGAACCAATGCCGAGGGATTTGAAAAAGTCGCGTCTTTGCATGTGCGGACACTCCATAAGGTCTCAAGGCTTTGCCTTTCAGACACGCAAATGCGTTCTGACGTCAGCAGTCGCCGACGCAACGGACCTAGGATCAACTCTGGTTGTCTGCAATAGAAATAATTATCGCCTTATTTGCAGAGATTTCTGGCGCTTGTGCTCACTGAGGAGGCTTTAGACGCTTTATTTACAGACCGTTCCACCCGCTGCAGCGACTGCACCACCACCAGCACCACCAGATGCAACCTCTGGTCCTCCGGGTAACGTGTCATCGCTATCTGCACCTGCTACAGGAATTGCTGCGAGTGCCGCACCGCCGGATGTGGGTTCACCATTCACGGTGGAAAGGGCGAACATCGGAATTCCATCAAGAGTAAATATTGAACCACTGTCCCCCTTCTGAAGCGTGGCCTGAGTTGGGATGGGCGCGATAAAATCGGTCAATGGGTTCACTGTCGATTTATCTAGAATCACAAAATAGGAATTCGGGTCAGCCGGGTTAAAGTGGTCGCCAAAACTGCCGTTCGAAGTGAAGCTGTCGAGGAACGTGTTGAGTTGGTTTTTGGTTGTCCAAAAGCGCAGAAATCGTCCACCTTTTCCCGAGCCATCTGCCGAGGCCCAAGAGTCAATGTAAATTGGTCTTGGATTTGAAAACGGGTCATCCATCGTAAATGAGGTAAATTCATTGAGTCCAATAATGTTGTTGATTGGAAGCGTGAGAAACGCTCTTCGCAGCATCATATCTGTAGGCTCGGGGAGAGTTGTCTCAGCACGGTCTTGAACGATAAAGTTGGAATTCAGATCCAAAAAGTTAATGGGGTTCAGTTGTTTTTTGAAGAATGACGACTGACTGGCAGTCGTGATAAATGTGCCCGAACTCCCCGTTCCGAGAGTCACATTGGATGAAGTGTTGCTTAAGTCAGGATCATCACTTGCGGCAAAAAAATCTTTCCAGACTTCGAGCGCGCCATCCACTTGGTTCTCGGCTTTACCGTAAGGAGATGTGTTCGAGTTGAAATTTGCAGCACTGAGCGACGAGCTAGTGAGAGTTAGGTTATTTGCAACGGCAGAAAGTGCAGTTTGTACGTTATCTTTAGCTGCACAAATGCCCGTTGTGCTTGAGCCGCAAGAGAGTAGGTCTGCAGGCATTGATGGAAGCGAGCCAACGATATTATAACGGGAGAAAGTGCGTAGTCTTTCGCGCGTCATGTAACGCATATAATGTAAATTTTGAATTGTATTGATTGGCACTTCATCGCACTCTGGCGCAGCAACACCCTTGCATGAAAGTTTTATCGTGTAGATTTTTGGATATTCCGAGTTCGGATTACCAGCCACAACGTTTTCGGGCATTGCCGGGAATAGGTTTGAAGTACACGACGGAGCAGTTGGTGCGGGTTCGATGTCGGTCGTTGGCGAACACGTCTGGGTGGGTTGGCCAAAGCTATCAAGTACGGGGAATCCTCCTGAAAAATTCGGAGTGCATGTCGGTGGTGGCGGTGGCATGTAATCCTCGCAGGTTTCGTTGATCATGTGCGAAGTAAACATGCGAAATCCAGAATCTGTTGCGTATACAGTCCACGGACTTGGCCCAGTCATTGATGTGGAAGAGTTTGCGTCTGGCCCCTCGTTTTCAATCTTTTTCGATTGGATTATTGACCTTTCACGTAAGTCTCTGAGCATTGTGTCTTGTGCTGCTGTTAGATTTGACAATTCGACATCAAGCACAACCATGTCGTGATAGGTCGCACACGTGTACTGCTTTGCATTACCTGTGTCGTTCGGCGGTATCATACAGCTCTGTTTTGCACTTGGTGTGTTTGGAATTGTTCCATCCGCTGGAAGGCCAAAAATGTCTCGCATATTTCGCGTAGCGGGTTGGAATGCTTTGAGGATATCAATAGCATTTTGATTCGTAATACTTCCTGCTGTCACTTTTTCCGAAAGCGCCTTGCGGAGATTTTGAATAGCAACGAGCTCTGGAACTGATACGTCGATGTTCGCGTAAGCCTCTTTAAAAGAAGGAAGGTCTTGGCCTACGACTGAAAACGGAGAAAGAACGACGCGCTCGTTGATGGAATAATCAAAACAATGTGCAGCGGAGTAAATTCTGACTTTTAGAGGGTCTGCTCGAGCAGGAAAGCGGTCTGCTTCAATTTGGGCCGCAGTTTTTCCGTACCAGGGTGAAGTGTTTATCGATGGTGCACGGATCTCACCAGTTAATTTTGGAAACTCGAGTAGCACACTGCATCGATACCACGGAGCATTTGCCGGAACAGCGCCCATAACGTCGTTGGCTGCGCGAGATTGGATGTAAACGTAACCACCCGTTGTTTGCGCTTTAAACTGACCGAAGTGCTTGTAAAACAGACTGCGCTGTTCTTCGGGAGTTGCTTTGTTGTTCGGATCAAAAGAGGTCTCGCTGTCGGCTTTAACAATGACCGGAGTTTTGAGAACACTTGAAGTCTTCGAACATCCAATACCGGCTGATTTCTTGCCCGGTGCGCACGATATTAACGTTGTTGCCGAGGCTGTTAGGACGAGGCCCCAAATGACGGTATTATTCATAACGCATCCCTCCATCTCTGATATCGACGGTTCTGAGAGGGATTAGACTATTTTATTTTAAGATCCTGTTATGATTATGTAAATTTTTATTCAATAGTCGGGCACACTTAATTAGTCATCGAGCCCCGAAATCTCAATTGAGTGCTGAAGAGTTCCTGCGCCGGGGCCACTGAGAATGAATTCACCAAACACGTCTAGTTCAGTTTGTGGGTCTATCGTCGCTT
>CAYWSV010000013.1:0-16408 GCA_964460155.1 uncultured Oligoflexia bacterium
GAGCGCTCTCGTTCAATTTCTAAATGACAACGTCGGCATTGTTGCAGCGATTGGCAAAATTGCCCTTGCGCTTGTCATTGCTTTGCAAGTCGCGCCCATCATGGTGTGGGTTGAGCGTCGGCAGGCTGCTTTTATTCAGCGCCGCATCGGTCCAAACCGCGTGGGTCTGTTTGGCTTCAAGCTTTTTGGATTGGGTCAGCCTTTGGCAGACACAATCAAACTTTTGTTCAAAGAGGACTTTGTTCCAAAACATGTGAACAAATTCTTCTACGTTTTGGCGCCCATCATTCCGGCTGTAATGGGTCTTGTCGCTATTCAGGGTATCCCGCTGGGCAAAGAAATTGTCGTCGCAGGCCACACAATTAATATGCAGCCTGTGAACATCAATGCAGGATTTCTTTATCTGTTTGCAATGTCGGCCTTGGGTGTTTACGGGGTGGCTTTGGCAGGTTGGTCGTCCAACAACAAGTATGCTCTCCTTGGTGGTTTGCGCGCGTCCGCGCAGATGATTTCCTACGAGCTTGCAATGGGTCTTGCTCTTTTGCCGATGGTTTTCATCTACGGCACGCTTGATCTTCAGTCGATGATTGCAGCGCAATCAAACACTTTGCTTTTCGGTTTCCTCCCGAATTGGGGCATCTTTCTTTCGCCAATTTCGTTTGTCCTTTTTGTGGTGACGATGTTCGCTGAAACCAACCGTTTGCCTTTCGACCTCGCCGAAGGTGAAGCAGAGCTCGTGGCCGGCTTTTTGGTCGAATATGGTTCAATGCGCTGGTCGCTGTTCTTCCTTGGCGAATACGCAATGATGTTTACCCTCTCGGCTCTGACCACGTGTGTGTTTTTGGGTGGCTATGAAATTCCCTACCTGCCGCACGCTGAACTCGTGGCTTTGCTCACACCTATATTCTCAGCAGAACCGGCAACCTGGGTTGCGGCGCTGATTGGTCTCGGTGTGCTCATCGCTAAAGTGGCCATCTTTATGTTCTTGTTTGTGCAGGTGCGCTTTACACTTCCACGCTTCCGCTACGACCAGCTGATGCGCGTGGGTTGGGTGTACATGTTGCCCGTTGCACTCGTGAACCTTGTAGTGATGGCGCTGATTGTCGCTGTTCTCCGATTGACCTAAAGCTCCCCCCGACGAGCGAGGATACTGATAATGGATCTGAATATGTTTTCGTTCATCGTTATGGGAGTGGCTGCGGTGCTGCTCTCGGGCGTGATGATTACGCGCCGTTGGCCAGTGAGTGCCGCCATGGTTCTTATTGGTGTGATGACTCTTTTGGCAGGTATGTTCGGCTTGCTGGACGCCCACTTCGCTGCTGCAGCGCAAATTATTGTTTACGCTGGCGCCATCATGGTTGTGTTTGTTTTTGTGATTATGCTTTTGAATCTTCCGCCAGAAGAATTGCGCTACGGCGGAGTCACTGTGGGTGAAATGATTCTCAGCGCTGTGGGCGTGTTGATTGCTTTGGCTCTGGGTACCAGAGTTGGTCAGGGTTATCTCACTGTCGGCGTTGAAGAACTGGGATTGCTCAAATCCGAAAATGCACTTGCGCTTCATCGCCCAATCTTCGGACCCGATCAAAACGTCAAGAACGTAGCTGCAACCATGTTTGTTGAGTACCTGTGGGCGTTCGAGCTCATCAGCTTCCTCATCATTGCCGCGGTCATTGGTTCTATTGTGATTGCCAAGAAGAGGAGCGCTGAAAATGCTAACGCTGCCTGAGCTGGGACTTTATTTTTCTTTTCTGATGTTCTTGGTCGGTCTCGCAGGCATCATGTTCCGCAAGAACATTCTGTTCATGATGCTCAGCGTTGAAATCCTTCTGAACGCCGCGAATCTTGCGTTTGTTTCGGCAAGTAAAATGACCAACACCATGGACGGGCAGGTGGTGATGTTCTTTGTGATGGCCGTGGCGGCATGTGAAGCTGCAGTTGGACTTGCGCTGATCATTTCGCTTTACCGAACAAAGGCATCTATTGAAGCCGATGATCTCAAGGCATTGAGGGGTTAATCAAATGAACTATCAGGCAATGCTTGCGGCTGTTCTTCTTATTCCGCTTTTTGGTGCGCTGCTAAACGGCTTCTTTTTGCGCCGCGCTCCCCGCGTCGTAACGGTCACCGTTGCAACTCTCGCAATTGCAATTCCATTCGTGCTCTCGTGCTTTTTGGTCTTTGGACCCGTGAGTGCTGGCGAAGTTGTTCGCACAGAACTCTTCAACTGGATTTCTGTTCCACTGAATGACGGTCGTCTCGAGGTTCCCTTTGGACTGACAGTTGATCGTCTGTCCGGAATTTTGTTGCTGATCATAACCGGTGTTGGAAGTCTGATTCACCTCTATGCGGGCGAATATATGTCGCACGAAGAAGGTGTGTATCGTTTCTTCTCCTACTTGAACTTGTTCGTTTTCTCGATGCTGTCTCTCGTTCTGGGGTCCAACATGGTTGTGACCTTTTTGGGATGGGAAGGCGTGGGAGTGTGTTCGTATCTGTTGATTGGCTACTGGTATTCCGACGAAGCGAATGCGCGTGCCGGAATGAAGGCCTTTGTGGCCAACCGTGTGGGCGATTTGGGCTTTCTTCTGGCTATGTTCATGTCGGTCAAGCTTTTTGGCACACTCGACTATGCGCGTATTGCAGAAGCGCTCACCAACGAACTCGCAGCCAACAATGCACCTATGTTGACAGCCATTGGCTTGTGTTTGCTGTTGGGTGTGACCGGTAAATCCGCTCAGCTGCCGCTCTATATTTGGCTTCCAGATGCGATGGCGGGTCCGACACCTGTGTCTGCTCTGATCCACGCGGCAACGATGGTGACCTCAGGTATCTATCTGATGACACGCATGAGCTTTCTACTCGTTCACAGTCCCGAGGCCATGACGACAATTGCGGTCATCGGTGCGGCAACGGCTCTTTTTGCTGCGACCATTGGCTTGGTGCAGAACGACATCAAGAAAGTCCTTGCGTATTCGACGGTCAGCCAGCTGGGCTTTATGGTTCTTGGCTGTGGTGTTGGTGCGTTCCAATTCGGTGTCGCGCATCTCATGACTCACGCGTTCTTCAAAGCGTTGTTGTTCCTTGGTGCGGGTAGCGTGATTCATGCGATGCACCACGAACAAGACATCCGTAAAATGGGCGGACTCATCAAGAAGATGCCCATCACTGGCTGGACGTTTGTGATTGGCACGCTCGCCATTATCGGTTTTCCGGGTTTGTCGGGCTTCTTCTCTAAAGATGAAATCTTGTACTACGCGTGGTCGGGAACTTTCGGTCATCCATTGCTTTGGGCGGCCGGAGCAGCAGCTGCGGCGTGCACCAGCTTCTATATGGTGCGTCTGACCTACTTGGTGTTCTTCGGAGAGAGCCGCGTTGAACATGCGCATCACGATCATGGTCATGGCCATGGTCACGATCATCACCACCACGAAATTCACGAGAATCCATTGGCTATGACTCTGCCTCTAATGATTCTCGCTGTGTTGTCGATTGTGGGTGGTTATGTGTCCATGCCGCATGCAATCATGCACCTTCTCGGCATCGAAGCCAAAGACAACCTTATCACTCAGTGGCTCTACCCTGTCATTGAAAAGGCCAAGGGAGTCATGACTGCAGCCCATGGCGAAGCTCACGGCTCGGCCGCACTTGAGTGGGGACTCATGGGTACGTCAACGCTCATCATGCTGATCATGAGCGCGTTTGCGATTTCCTTGTACAAGGTGGGTCCTAAGGGTGGCGATTCGATTGCCAACGCCGTTGGAGGTCTTTACAGACTCATTCTTGATAAGTGGCGTATCGATGAGCTTTATCAGGCGGTCATCATCGAACCTCTCAAGAAGGTGGGCGATGGCTTCTTCAAGTTTGGCGACAGAGCCATTATTGAGGGCATCATCAACGAAGGTCCGCGTGGAATTTATTTGGTGACTTCTGTTTTGAGTGATGTGCAGTCCGGACTGGTGCGGAATTACCTGAAGGTGGTCTTCATCGGTATCGTGGCACTCTGTGCATGGATTTTGATCTGAGCGCAGGCAGGTTTCGAGAGGAGAATTTAGTCTTATGGTCAACACGATCTCGCAGTGGATTTTGTCCCTGCTCATCTTCTTTCCGCTGCTGGGTGCCGTACTGGTCGGTCTGACCAAAGATGTGCAGAAGGCGCGCCATTTGGCGGTCGCCATTTCAGTTCTTGAGATGATTTTTTCATTTCATTTGCTGGCTTATTTTAATGCTGATTCCGCGGCAATGCAGTTTGCTCAAGATCTCGCGTGGCTGCCTGCAGGCACGGGAATCCGTTACACCGTGGGTGTCGACGGTCTAAGTCTTCTGCTGGTCATGCTGACAACAATCTTGTGCCCTCTGGTTTTTCTCTCGAGCTACTCTTCCATCGAAAACAACGTCAAATCATTCCTTGCGCTGTTTCTTGTGCTCGAATCGGCCATGATTGGTGCACTCGTCAGTTTGGATTTGGTGCTCTTCTACGTTTTCTGGGAAGCCATGTTGATTCCGATGTATTTCATCATCGGCGTCTGGGGTGGAAAAGATCGCATTTACGCAACAACCAAATTTTTCATCTATACAGTCGTGGGCAGCTTGCTCATGTTGGTCGCTTTTTCATACCTCTACTATGCGCATTATCAGGCCAACGGCATTTTTACGACGAGCCTTATCGAGCTTTACAAAACGGCTGCGGCGCTTCCTGCGGATGTGCAGATGTGGTTGTTCGTCGCAACGGCGCTGGCCTTTGCAATCAAGGTGCCACTGTTTCCGTTCCATACGTGGTTGCCCGATGCTCACGTTCAGGCACCGACTCCGGGTTCGGTTATTCTGGCGGGTGTACTGCTCAAGATGGGAACCTACGGGCTCATGCGTATGAGTATTCCGATGTTTCCTGAAGCCGCACACGAAGCTGCGCCTGTCATGATTGGCCTGAGTGTTGTTGGTATTGTTTACGGAGCTCTGATTGCGTGGCGCCAAACAGATATCAAAAAGCTTGTGGCCTATTCTTCCGTCAGCCACTTGGGTTTTGTTGTCGCGGGTCTGTTTGCGTTCAACGAAATTGGATTCACCGGAGCGTTGTACCAAATGGTCAACCATGGTGTGTCGACAGGAGCCCTCTTCCTTTTGATTGGCGTTATTTATGAGCGTCGTCATACGCGTGAAATGAGCGAGTATGGTGGCTTGGCGAAACAGATGCCTTGGTACGCATTCTTCTTTGTTGTGGCGACCATGGGTTCAGTGGCTCTTCCGGGAACCGGCGGCTTTATTGGTGAATGGATGATTCTCACAGGGCTCTTCCAAACTTCACCCACGATGGCTGCGATCGCCGGAACGGGTGTTATTCTGGGAGCCATTTATATGTTGTGGTTGGTTCTCAAGGTTGTTTGGGGCCCGCTCAACAATGAAGAAAACAAGAAGCTTGCCGATTGCACACCGCGTGAGGCTTTCGTACTCGGCACGTTGTCTGTGTTCGTTTTTGCGACGGGCTTTTTGTCCGTGCCTATGCTGGCCCACACAGAGCCGACCATGAAAAAGTTACAACAAAGCATTTCGAAAAAAGAAGCCTACAAAACTGAACTCGTTATTCGCGGAGGTTCCGATAAACCTTTTCGTGTGATGATGAATGACAACGACCGCTGATGCGGGGCTAAAGTTTTGTAGCAAGCCGAAGGTCGCATAGAGATTCGGGAGTGAGTGATGACAGAGAGTTTGAATTTGGTTTTTCCATCGGCGGCATTTTATCTTTACGCATCGCCGATTCTTGCGCTGCTCATAGGCGCGCTCGTGGCTTTGCTGGCAGGGGTGTTTCGCGGTAATCCTGACCGTCCGAGTATGCTGGCGTATCAGATTGGATTTATCAGCTGCTTCCCCGCTGTGATTGTTCCGTTGTTGCTGATTGCAGCTCCGGGCGCATTGGGTGGAAACGCCGCGCAGCCACCAGCATGGTTGGGCAGCGGTTTTCTGGGAGACCAAATCAGCCAATTCACATTCTTGATTGTTGGTCTGGGCACGATGTTCACATTGTTTATGGCCGAGATCTCCAACGCTGGTCGGCAGTTGTTGCGTGCCGAGTTGGTTGCACTCCTTATGCTGACCTCGGCAGGAATCATGATTCTCGCGTCTGCGGGTGAATTCATGACCTTCTTCACCGGCCTCGAGCTGATGAGCGTTTCTCTTTATGTTCTGGTCGGATATCAGCGGCAAGATGTTCGCGGACTTGAGGCTGCGATTAAATATTTTCTGATGGGTGCAACCGCATCTGCCATCATTCTCATGGGTATGGCGCTCATTTATATGAACATTGGTTCGTTGCGCTGGGCCGATTTTGCAAACTTGAATATCTCGGTGAGCAACCCGTTTGGTGTCATTGGTCTGTTGATGTTCATTTGCGGTTTGGCTTTCAAGTTAGGCGTTGCTCCCTTCCACACATGGGGACCCGACGTCTATCAAGGCGCTCATTCAACACTCACAGGATACATGTCGACTCTCGTCAAGGTTGGCATTGTCATGGTGATGTTGCGCATTCTGGGCAATGGCTTTGGCAAAGGCGACGAGAGTGCTTGGGTGGCCAAGGTGTTTTGGATTTTGGCTGTGCTGTCGATTCTTGTCGGCTCGGTGTTCGGACTCGTTCATAACAGCGTCAAGCGTATGCTGGCCTACTCGTCGATTGCCAATGCTGGCTATTTCTGTTTGGCTTTTGCAACTCTCGCGGTTGCGCCCAAGAGCGTTGAAGCACGCCAAGCTGTTTTGGCTTACACGGCCATTTATACGATTTTGAATCTCGGAACCTTCGCAATTTTGGCTTGGCTTGAAGACAACAGCCGTGAAGATCTCCTGCGTGAAGAACTTGCGGGTCTTGGCAAACGCGCGCCTTTCGCAGCGGTGTGTTTGACTGTGTTTATTCTGGGACTTGCCGGAATTCCTCCTGCGGCCGGATTTTTCGGAAAATTCATGCTCATCACCTCGGCCGTCTCTGCAGGCCTCATTGGTCTTGCAATTGTGATGGTTGTGTTGAGCTGTATTTCGCTCTTTTATTACCTGTCTCTTCTCGTTGAAATTTGGCTCAAGCCTGCGACGCGAAGCTCGGTTCACCCGCAAGAGAATGAAGATGCGCGTGATGTGCGCGTGCTCGTTGGTGTTGTTGCGGCTGCAAGTTTGATTGTCGGCGTGATTGGTCCTCGTTGGGTGTCTGCAATTAATCCGACGTTCGCACGCGAGATTCCCGCGCGCAGCGAAGGAGAACAGACGGGTCAGGCTATTCCTCAAGGCAAGACCCAGACGTTGGGCCTGAACACGAAGCCCTAATTCAGCCTTTGCACATGTCTGCAGCTCCGGGCTGCAGTCGGAGGTCTGGGTGCGTCCAATTTTATTTGAAATCTTCGGCTGGGGAGTTCCTTCCTGGCATTTCTTTTTTGTGCTTGCCGCATTCACTGCCTACGCAGTTGCATTGGTGTGTGCCCGGCGTGCTGCTGCTGCTGGATATTCTCCCGCCGATTTGTTTCTTGATTCACTCAGCCAGCTCTTTGTTATTTGCTACATTGCCGGTTGGTTCGGCGCGCGCGCTCTGAGTATTTTTGTCGAACAGTTTGATGTCCATACGCCTTTGCAGTTTGTCACCGAACTTTTCTCAATCGGCCCGATGACTTTTTATGGTGGAGCCGGTTTGGCTGTTGTGTGTGGCGCACTCTATGTCCGGCAGCGTAAAGTTGACCTCAAATTTGCCCTCGATTGCGGAGTTACTGGCGGTGTTTTTGCACTGGGTGTGGGACGTATCGGTTGTTTTTTGAACGGCGACGATTTTGGACGCCCATTGCCCGATCAGTCCAATCCGCCGTGGTGGGCCGTTCGCTTTGAATTGCTCCAAGATGGAGGTCTTTACCGATATCCCGTTCAGCTCGAAGAGACTTTAGCGTCATTCGTGATTGGTGGGCTTGGATTATACCTCTTTCGAAAGTGTTACGTTTCAGATTCCTCCGCGTCTTTTTCTTCGGTTCGCAAACTTCAGCCGGGCTCAACTGCTGCATGGGTTGCTCTTCTTAGCGCTGCGCATCGCTTTGTGAACGAGGGTTTTCGAGGTGATCCGCGCGGATTATTTTTTGGCACTCAGATTTCCACATCCAGCGGAATTTCCCTTCTCATCGTCGCTTTTTGTGCGTACTGTCTGCTTCGACTTCGAATGTCCGGAGTCCGCGCACCCCGCTGATGCGCGCCTGTCGGTGTCGGCCCTCCAAGGGCTGATGTGTGAAGGTGAAGCCAATGACAGCAGAGCTCCACTCGTCAAATATTTTTTCGCTGGTCGAACAAACGTTGGCGACGTTGTTGCCGGCGCAAACGGTGTCGCGTCCGACACGCAATGGTTTTTCATCGAACGTTCACGATCTTCAGCGTGCATTAGATGTGGTGTTGGGACAGGCGTCCGGTCAGCCTGTTTTGCTGATCAGTGATGGTGTTCAAAAACGCTCAGGCGTCGGAGAGTCATTCATCGATGATCTTGTTCTGCAAATGCTCCATGCCCTCAAGAGACCCGTTCAGCACATCACCCTTTCAACGGTGATGAACTGTGCACCTGAGCATGTTCATGCTTCAGTAGACGCAGTTGCGCAGCTTTCTGAAAATCTCAAAAAGTATAGAGCCTCAGCGGTTCTTGCGGTGGGCAGTGGTTCGCTGACTGACGTCGTCAAGCACTCGCTTTTTGAACTCAAATTGGACGACATCCCTTTTATTGTTTTGCCTACGGCCCTCACGGTGACTGCTTTCACGTCCCATTTTTCTGTTCTCGAGGACTCTGGAGCAAAGCGCACGCGTGTATCGCGTCCTGTTGACACCTGTTTGTGGTTCGCACCTGTGTTGTCTTCTGCGCCAATTGAAATGACCCGCGCCGGATATGGCGACCTGTTGGCTCGTTTTGTTGCTTATGGAGATTGGTATTTGGCGTGGCGTTTTGGGGTTGCCGAGCGGTACGACGAATTGGCCTTTAAGCTGATGGAGCCGTTGTCTGTGCAGCTCAAGAGCCGAGCAGCTGATATGCGCAATTGGCCAGTTAAAACAGCTGCGATTGAAGACCTTTCAGCCATACTTGCGATGGCAGGAATTGCGATGTCTGTTTCGGGTGAAACCACGCCCTTGAGTGGTTACGAGCATACGATCAGTCATGCCCTCGATTATTTGCGGCTCACGAGCCACCGGCAATTGTGTTGGCATGGCGAGCAAGTTGCATTGGCCAGTTTATCCAGTGCTGAGTCTTACGATCAGCTTTTGGCCCTAGAGAAAATTAATCTCGAAAATCACCATCCCATGTCGGAAGAGCACATTAAGCGCACCATTCAGAGATTGCTCGCAACTGCTCCCTATTTTGGTCCGGCCGAGAACGGGCTCACTCCAGAGGAACGCAAAAAAGGCATAGAGCCTTTGGTTCAAACTATTTCTCGTGCCACCGAAATCTTCACGTCCGATTATCTGAAGAAACATCAGAAATGGACGCAGGCGTGGAGTCAGGCAAAAGATCTGGCCTTGCATTGGGATGAAACACGCGCTCATTTGCGAACCCTAATTATTCCTGCCGATGAGATGCGCACCCTTTTAAATGACGCGGGCTTGCCTGTTGTTCCTGAGGAGTTGTCTCAGTCAACAACTGCACTTGAGTATCGCTGGGCTGTTCGCTTTTCGCCCTTCGTCCGTGCTCGTGCATCGTTGGCTGATATTCTCTTTTGGATGGGAGAAGATCCCGCGGTGTGGGCTCTTGTTTAATTTTTATTTTTGAAGAGGCGCGGTGGCTGAAGGAGTTGCCGAAGGCACAACTGTGGGTTCGGTTGTTGGTGCTGGTGTGGGTGCAACAACGGTCCGCGTTAAGGTGATCCACGGACTGACGCGCGCATCAAGTGCGCTCGATGAGTGACTGCGTGGAAGGCTGACCAAAGCACGCATTTTCATTAGTTGGCGATTTGGGCCACTCCAAACTCTCAGGCAGTATTTGCGATTGCCATCCATCCACAAAAATCCAAGCGTGGGGTTTTGGAATCCTCCGCAATAGTCTCGGATGAATTGATTCCATTCAGGGCCCGCGTTTGGTTTTGGAGAGTATGGAAGTTCGTCGCGATTGGTGACGATTGTGAAAGGCAAGCTGACCTGTTTGACGAGACCCAAAGTGTAGTCTTTGGACAGCGCGCCCATGCGCAGAAAAGAAATCAGAGCGTTAGCCGAATTGATATTAGGATCTGTGCGTAAAAGTTCCCCGAGAGCTACTTCAGCTTTTGCTGGTTCTTCGACCGTTGCAGCAGGTAAAACCCCACTGCGTGACTCACCGTCGAGTGCAAAAAATTGAAGTTGTTTTTGTCCGACATCGAACTGCAGGAAATTTTCTTTGCCGTATCGGTCATCGGGTAGAACGTGACCTTTAAAATCAACAGCACTCCAGCCGCCGTTGAGAACGGCATAGCCCTGCGTGGCAAAGTTGTGAGGTGTCATGTCGACGACCAGAGCATCTTGCTCGGTTGCGGGCATACTCTTGGTCTTTGTGCATGCAACTGAAAACTCCGCCACAACGCAGAGCATTGCAGCAGTCAGAGTTATTTTTGTTGCAGATGAGCACACAGTTGCCAAAACCGAACACCCCCTTGACTTAATTTTCCTTGATTTTCGCGGATTTGAAAGGTCAAGAGTCAAACAACTGGCGAACGAGAGTCAGAGTTCTGACGGTTTTGACTCAGAGTCTGCTCAATTTTCGAGAAGACTTCTTCAGGTTTAATGCTGGTCAGGCACCGGAGATTTTGAAATCTGCACTCACCCTGACCATGCCTGCTACACGGACTGCACGAAAGTGCGGAATGATGAACAAATGTATGGGAACCCTCGGGAGCGAAGCCCAACAGAGGGTGCGTTGAGCCGAAAAGCACACTCGCCGGAGTGCCCATGAGATCTGCAGCGTGACTGGCGAAAGAATCACCCGTAACAACATATGCAGCGCTGCGGATCCATCCCAGAGTCTCTGCAAGTGAAGTTCGACCTGTGAGGTTGATGATTCGCTCGGTATGAAGAAACTCCAGATAGGCAGCCACCTTTTGATCGTCTTTGCCTCCACACAACACAACTTTGAGAGTGCTGCGTGCGAGAATTAACTCAATCAGTGTACGAAAATATTCCTGTGGCCAGCTTTTAAGTTTGAAGCTTGAACCGAGCATAAGAACGATGTGCTGATCATTTTCATGCCGCATGTTTTGAGCAGATGATAGGTGATCGGGTGGACTAAGAACTTTGCTCGCAGGTTGTTCCGCGGATTGAATTAATTTGTTCGGCACGTCTTCAAAAACTTCTTTTTGCGGAACGTGAACTGGTTTCAATCGTTGAATCAGCCACTGCGGCGGAGTGCGTCCGAACCACTGACTCCGAGCCAGAAAACTCCAGACGACCAGCACAATCCGCCAGAGGGTGAGGTTTTTCACAGTGTATTTTTGGAAGTGTAGGTTCTTCTTAAGAAGACGTTTTTCCAATTCAACAATCGCACGCTGGCTGCGGCGAGTCGCTTGTAAATCCAGCACGGGCAAATGCGCTTCTTCAGAAGAAACACTTTTTGCATGCGCATGAAAGTGATCAAAAAAAGTTTTTTCATCGACGTCTGCGAGTGCGTTTGAGTTTGTCTTCCGAGCAAGAAACTTGAAACCGGAGTCAGAGACAAGGCAAGCACCGCTTAATTGCGGCATGCAGTCAACAAGCGAAGCATTCGAAGTCTGCGTGACAAGAAAAGGTGAGTAGCCTTTTTCTCGGGCGAGCAGATGAGTGCGCGCGGCAAGAATTGTGTCTCCGATGGCCGACATGCGGACAATGAACAACGGATTAGGTGATGGTGCGAGTTGTTCTGTGCTGTTTTGATGCTGTCTGCCGGAACTCTCGAATGTCATTTCATGGAAATCCGTTCATCGGGCTGATCTGTTTTGCTGCGACCAAGAAAAACGATTCCCCATAAGCCAACTGCGAGCAGGTAAACAACTCCTCCTACAGCCGTGAGCGCAGAAGCCCAAGGGATGCTGCCGCGGGTGGGTGGAAAAAATGCTTCAAGCAGCAAACCGCAGCCAAAAACCACAGTGCCGACCAAGGCGGAAAGCGCGGCGACGACGAGTGTGCGCTCGGGTGCCCTGCGTCGGGCTGCCACGTAGGACAACCCAATCGCGATAAGCGCCAAAGACATCATGTTCATGTGTGCATGGGCGCTGCGCAAAAGAGAGCGCTGCAGACTGCCGAGCCAGTGGGTGTCCTCGGTCATGAGTGCGCGATTCAATCGCGCGCCGAGCAGCGCCCCAAAGGTGGCCCACAGAGACATCCAGAGAAATCCAAAACCCACAAGAGTTCGGGCGATTTTCGGCATTTGAGGCAGCTCCGCTAGAATTCGTGTTTGCCAGAGACAAGGGCTATGCGTATCTTACCCGCTCAAAGAAGATTTGAGCAAAAAACATGTATCTGCGTCTTGAAAATTTTGATGGGCCGCTCGATCTGCTGCTTCACCTCATAAAGCAGCAGGAAATCAATATTTTCAATATTCCTATATCGATTGTCGCAGAACAGTATGTTGCCTTTCTCCGCAATGCGCCGATGCTCGACTTCCACTCAGCGGGCGAGTTTCTGGCTATGGCGGCTCAGTTGCTTGAAATTAAGGCCAATCTTCTTGTTCCTGCACTTCAAAACAAATTGGTCGATGCTCAGTCGCTTGAGGAGATTCCCGAGGACGACCCTCGCCGTCCGCTGGTCGAAAGCCTTTTGGAGTTCGAAGCAATTCGCGAGGCCTGCGACAAGCTCGACAGACTCAGTATTTTGGGCCGCGATGTATTCCCAAGTGGCGAGGCTACCCGCCGCGAAGAGGAGTACGACAAACTCCTCGCGCCCATAAAAGGCGATGCTTTTTCACTTGTCATTGCCTTCGAGCGTATGTTGTTGCGCTTTGCGCAAAGTCAGTCTGCACCAACGGTCAAGGTGCGCGCGCAAAAAGTGACCATTCAAAGCCGCATGGTTGTTATCAAACGCAGGCTCGAACTGACCCAACAAATTACGCTCAGAGAATTGTTTGAAGATTGCGAGACGCGCTACGATTTGATCGTCACAATTATGGCCACTCTCGAATTGGCTAAAGCGCATCACGTTCTATTGAGACAGGACGAACTCTTTTCGCCCATCTACATTACAGTGGGCGAAAAGTTTTTTGAGTCTGCTCCCGAATTGGGAGATGAAGGCTCTCAGGCAACTCCACGCCCTCAGTCCGCTTCGCCAGAGCCCTCTCCGTAAGATCACTGATCCAGTCCCGATGAGCCACACTGAGGGGAAAATAGAGATCCGAATGCCGCACCCTCAGGCGTGCTTGCTTGAGATTTTCGCGATTGATGCGTGGGTAGAGCGACCAAATTTCGTCGTCCATCAATTCTGCAGCAGCAACGCCCGAGTCTGAGCAATAATGTAAGAGTTTTTCAGCGCACGTGAGAGCATCCTCAATGGACTCCCCGAGCTGATGCAAAGACCGCCGAATGCTGTCGGCATAATAAAAGTTTTCGGTTTCAATTTGCCGAGGTTTGACGCGTGAACTGCGGTGAATTTCGTTTTTGTCCCATGCTGTAAGACGCTCAAACAATTGCGTCAGAACCACGTCTGCACAGATTCCGAACGCATGAAAATTCCGTTCGGTGAGAAGGCGCGAGGCATCATCATCCCATCGATTGCTCTGCAGTCTTTGGGCCGCAAGTGTACGCAACGGGAGCCTGTGCAGCGGACGGTGCTTGTATTTCACAAGCTGGGTGAATGAGGCTGGTGCCCCACGAACACCCTCTTCAGCCGGGTCTTTTCCAAAGTGAGGGTCAAGGCGGTGAATCGTGCCCTCTAGAACTGTGATTGCAAAGCTGATGCGATTGGCCCAAAAAAGTAGATCACTCGCGGGCAAGGCTTTGTCGGCCTTGATGACGTCTGTCCAAGTGATTGTCGGTTTTGCCATGAGCTCTGTGCAGCGCAATTGCAGGTTGCTGGTGTGTTTGTTCTTGAGAGTGGCCACGTCCAGAGCACTTGGTCCACGCATCAGCGAGGTTGCCAGCAGATTTTCCATCTCCTGAGCCAACCGTGTAGCCAGTGGTGGGTCTTCGCTGATGGTGTTCAGCTCACGACGGGCACGTTGGGCAAGAATCGACAAAAGACGATCCTCGACCAAGGCATAGCGCCCTTGAAGGGCAGAAAGTGTTGCCAAGTTTCTAAAATTATGAATTATTTCGCAGTCCATTTGGCCGAGATACAGGTCACACTCTTCGGGCGTCGGGCTTTGGTCCTGCTCGTAGGCCAGAAGCTCTGCGGCCTGAGTGTTTCCTGATTCCAGAAGCTTATTGGTCAGCAGTCTGCCCAGTCGGACCACCACGGTGTCGACCACGGTTCCAACGGGGATCTGAGCGGCAGCATTTTTTGGGAGCAATTCGATGTTGACCACAGCGCGTCCTCTCACTATAAGGGGCAGCCTGCGTTCATTATGCCCGTCTTGAACGGGTGCGCAGGGGTTGTCTTGTGCGTGTGTGTCAGATGCCTGGCACGCGCTCAGTCGCGGATTTTCCGAATTCTCCACGGTTTCGGTTCTGCTGACGAGCGTTTTGGTCACGCTCACAGATGCCACCCGTCGGCTTGCAAGAGCTGGCGTGCCTGAGGACAAAGACTTTGCGTTGGGACAACGCCCTGTGGTCTGTGTGTGAGGGTCGTCGGAACTGCCCGTCGTCGGAGTCGTCATAGTGTGGTTTTCCTTGAAGAAAATCACGTGGAGTTTTGGAAATGAAAACGTATAGCGCTAAACCATCTGAAGTTCAGAAAAAGTGGTTCATCGTCGACGCCGAAGGACAAACACTCGGCCGTCTCGCTTCGCAGATTGCTTACGTCCTGCGTGGAAAGCACAAGCCTATCTTCACTCCTCACATTGACACCGGTGACAACATCATCGTGATCAACGCAGAGAAGATTCGTCTTGCTGGCAACAAAGAAAACACCAAGATGTACTACCGCCACACCGGCTACTTTGGAGGACTCAAGTCTTTCACTGCAGGTGACATCCGTGCGAAGCATCCTGAGCGTCTGATTGAATTGGCTGTGAAGGGAATGCTGCCTCACAATGTTTTGGGTCGTGAGCTGTTCAGAAACCTCAAGGTTTACAACGGGACTGAACACCCACATGCGGCTCAAAAACCAGAGCCACTGCCCGCTCGTACGAAGGCTTAATTCACTCGGACTTTAACGGATTAAAAAAGGAAGGCTTCAAAAATGGCCATCAAATACTTCACAGGTCTCGGCAAACGCAAAACTGCAATCGCGCGCGTTTACCTCAAGGAAGGCAAGGGAAAGATCACTGTTAATTCCCGCACCCTCGAAGATTACTTCAAGCGCCCGACTTCACGCATGGTCGTTGAGCAGGCACTCAAGTTGGTTGCTCTCAATGGCAAAGTTGACATCAACGTCAACGTCATTGGTGGTGGACTTTCGGGACAGGCCGGTGCAATTCGTCACGGCATTACCCGCGCCCTCATGGCATACAACGCAGAACTGCGTCCAACGCTGAAAACTGCTGGTTTCGTGACCCGCGACTCGCGTAGCAAAGAGCGTAAACTCTATGGTTTGCGTTCGGCGCGTGCACGCTTCCAGTTCTCGAAGCGTTAATTCTCGAATCTGCGCGTGGTTGGACTCTGGAGTTGCCCTCCTCTGGCAGGGCTCTCGCGGTTCATTGCATGCCTCTTTCAGAAACAAAAACCGGAGCCTTTCAGGCTTCGGTTTTTTTTTGTGCATAAGAGCGACGAGGCTTGATTTTTCCGCATCGGCCGCGAGGGGTTCTTTGACAACGGGCCCTGTGGATGACTTGTGCATAAGCCAGAGCCGTTGGCGCATTGGAAGGCAAATCTTTTGAGACACAAAAAAATCAGCTCAGGACGTCTCCCGAGCTGATTCTCGAAGCTTTCAGTCGTTGGCAAACCGCACAGAGGCGCATTTGCCCCTAAACCGACTTACTTACCACCGGTTCTCGCTGCACGACGGCGACGGAGAAGACGACGCTTCTTACGACCGACCTTACGACGACCCTTTGGATGCTTTCTCTTATGGCGTGAACCGTGCACAGGAACCTCCCAAATACATTCTGCAGAAAATAAAAAACTATCAGTCCTAGGAAAACTACTGAATTCTGAGCGTCAAAAGCCCAAAACGTCAGCACCGGAGCTGTGCCTCGTAGCACAGTCCGGTGCTGGGTGCAAGAGCAGTACTCCTCCGGTTATTCAGCTCGGATTGTCTTCATCGTTGACTTCTGGAACTGCGCCGTCAGTCACGTTACCAATTCCCGCCCTGCATCCTCGGGCTCTCGCAACAGGTGCGGTCGTATCTCGAATGGAGCAGAGTTCTTTATTCGTGTTGTTGCGCCAAACATCTGTC
>CAYWSV010000013.1:16508-24611 GCA_964460155.1 uncultured Oligoflexia bacterium
CTTTTAACCTCGGCTTGAACGCCGCGGGCACGGAATTGCTGAACACGGGGCCCAGCAACGGCCGCTAAGATGCCGATGATTGCCACAACCACCATGAGCTCAACCAGAGTGAAACCTGCAGCTCCGTTCGTAATCCTCTTTTTTGGTGGAATTCGAGTCTCTTTCATACCAAATGCCTCCGCCATGAGGCCGACTGGCCCTCATTGATGGTTTCGGCGGCGGGGCACGAAACTTTAGCCTGATTTTTATTCTTCGCTGGGATAACGGATTTGTATCCAATCGCCCGTGAGAGGGCTCTTCATCAGCCACTCATCTGTACCCGCTTTGTCTTGAGACTTCGTAGGCTTAGAACAGGACTGAGGGCTGACCGTGATTTTTCCTTGTCCACCGGGAATATCGACTGTCAATTGCGGCAAAGCTAAACCGGGTACTCGGCCTTTGAGACCCTCCATGAGCTCGACAGCACGACTGAGCGGAATTCGGAAGTGGTTGGTTCCTCGAGCGAGGTCTGGATAATGGAGATAGTAGGGTTTGACACCGTTCCTGAAGAGGCCGCGAAACAGCGCCTCAAGCGCTTCGGGTGAATCGTTCACCCCTTTGAGCAAAACAGATTGTGCGGCAAGTGGAACGCCTGCTCTGCGCAATCGAGTTAACGCGTCAATGGCCGCGGGAGTGAGCTCCGAAGCGCTATTGGCGTGAATAACAATCCACGGAAGTGTCTTCATGCGAGCCAGACGTTCGCACAGTACAGGTGTGATGCGCTCGGGCAGAACAACAGGAACACGTGTATGAAAGCGCACAGATTCAACGTGTGGTATCTTTTCCACACGAGCAAGATGCGGTTCAAGCCGCGTGTCGGTCAAGACGAGTGGGTCGCCACCGGTGAAGATGACTTCTTTGATGTGTGAATTTTTCTCGATGTATTCATATGCGCTGTTGAGTGCTTCGTAACTTAAATTCTCTTCGCTGTGTGAGACTTTATGGCGGCGAAAGCAAAAGCGGCAATAAACGGCGCACTGATAGGTTATTTTCACGAGCACTCTGTCGGGGTATCTGTGAGTCAAACCAGCAACTGGCGAATACACTTCGTCGCCAATCGGGTCAGCAAGCTCTTCGGCGGCAAAGGTTGCTTCTTGGATCGAGGGGATGACTTGCTTGGACAAACTCCCATCGCCGTTGGCAATTCCTTCATGAAACGCAGCGGGCACACGGGTATCTAAAGCCGATTGCGCGATTTTAAATTGTTCACTTTCGGCCGGAGCCTCGAGCCAACCCAGATCTTCGATTTGCTCGAGAGTTACGAGTCCGCGGCGGAGTTGTTGGGCCCAGAGGAGAGATGGTTCGGCCAGACTCGGTTGAGAATTCATATTCTTTTACAGTTTGAATGTGTCCGCCAAGGCATTCAATCGGGCGGTGTTGGTTGTGCTTGCTTGTCGAACTTCAAGAAAACTTGCGGTAGCGTATCCAGCTTGAATGAGATTGACGTCCTCTTCGGATTTATCGCTGCTCCGGCGCGCCTGACCCCAAATCATGTAGACGGTTGTCCCCTGCGTTTTGAGTTCCTCGGTTGTCATTTTGTGCGCGGTTGGAACGTAGACACTGATGGACCCGCAAGCAGCCGTTTTCAAGCCTTTCATCTGCAAGCCAGGGTGGTTGAGGTTGAGCACCTCCATTTTTGGCCAGTTGATGCTCTCAAGCCGTCCAACAAACCAGAGTGCAAGCTGTGCGGCATTTTCGAACGCTTTTTTCATGAGCTCTGGGGTATGGCAACCCTCAAGATCAACCGATACGGCAATGGCTTTGTGTCCCAGCGAGGCTGCCTCGGTTGCTGCACCCACGGTGCCACTGTAGTTCACATCCCATCCAACATTCAGGCCGTGGTTAATGCCCGAGATCACGAGGTCGAATGTGGTGCCCTTGAAGATGTCGTGAAGTGCTAGAAATGCGCAATCGGCCGGCGTGCCATAAACGGAATAGGTGTGTGAGTCGATTTTGCGCACCAACACCGGACGGAAGAAAGTCATTGCGTGAGATTGTCCGCTGCGCTCTTCGTGAGGGGCAACAATAGTGACATCGTGTCCAGCTGAGCGCAATGTGGCGGCCAGAGTTTGAATGCCCATTGCCTGATATCCATCGTCATTACACAATAGGATCCGCATTGATGTGCTCCCCAAATTACGAAGGTGGCGCTGTGATACTCACATTCCCTGACTCTGCCAAGCAGCGCAGTTCTCAAATCGTTATGGCTGCGCTGATCGTTTGCTTAGGATGTTGGATATTCGACCATCTCTTTCCCAAGAGCTCAATTGCGACTGCCAATGCTCTTGACGCCGCGAACTACCCGCCTGCGAGTCAGTTCAACCGGCGTTCATCTGCGCCAGATATTTCAAACATCGATAAATCTTTGCGCGTCATCACCCAGTTCCCTCATCCCATGGGCAGTCCAGAGCAAAAGAGGTTGGCTCAGTGGATGGTGAAGCTGCTCAACGATCGCGGCTGGAAGGCTGAAGAACAGAGGTTTACGGTGAAAACCCCAACAGGTTCACCAAAAGACAAGCATCTTGTCAGTCGTACAGGCCGAAACGTTGTCGCATGGCGAGCCGGTGTTGATGATTGTGTCTTTATCATTGGAGGACACTACGACAGTAAATACTTTCCAGAGGGTGTGCGGTTTGTGGGTGCCAATGATGGCGGGTCCTCAACAGCACTCATGCTCGAGCTGGCGCGTTTGTGGACGCATCCTGCCCATGCAATTTCCCCTAAACTGAAGTCTGGTGGAACGTGGTTTGATTGTGATTTGGTGCTGGCGTTTTTCGACGGCGAAGAAGCTTTTTTACCAGAATGGACAGACGGCGAAAGGCTTTTGGGTGTGCGCGATAACCTCTATGGCTCACGCGATTTCGTAAACCGTTTGACCCGCGCCGGACAAACTCTGCTGTGGAAAAAAAAGCCAATTAAATTATTTCTGAATCTCGACATGATTGGTCATAAAAAGCAAAATTTATTTATTACCGAAGGAAGTGAAAACTTACTTTCTGAGCAGTTTATTGCACTGCGTGGTTCTGTACCCATCAGAAAGGTTCCACTGTCCGTTGAAGATGATCACGTGCCTTTTATGCGACTCGGGATTCCGGTGATTCATGTGATCGATTGGACCAATCTTCAAGAATGGCACACGCCTAAAGATAATCTCGAAATTGTTTCGGCAGAGCGAATTGCAGCTCTTCTGGAAGTTGTCATGAGATTTAGTGAACGCAAGAGGCCCTGAGTATGAAAAAATGGCTGACAGTTTTGGGCGGAGCTCACAGTGGAAAAACAGACCTAGTCACACAAGTGTGTGGTGATTTTGCCAAAGTCGCGTGGTGGGGAACGGCAGTCGACCAACCACAGGACAGCGACTGGCAGGAGCGTCTCGATTCACTCCGGAAAGACAGATCACCTGCTTGGACCACCTTCGATGGGCCTTGGGCGTGGCCCTCATCAGAAAAAAATACAGCAGTTCAACAGGCTCAGGATTCTGATCTTTTTGTGATGGATTGTCTGAATCTTTGGCTGGCAGCGCACATTCACCGTGGCATGTCGCTTTACTCAATGGCTCAGCTGAAAGTTCATTTGGAGCTCGAGTTCTCCAAGCTGCTGAACGATTTATCAGCCCTGCCATGTGCTGTTGTTGTGGTTTCGGCGGAGGTGGGTATGGGAGTCGTCCCGTCGGGCGAAGCTGGACGACTGTTCCGCGACCTTCTGACCCGCTGGAATCGCCAGATTGTTGAGCATTCTGATTTTGGTGTTTCTGTCCAAGCAGGCCGTGTTTTTTTGTGGCCCGCAGGGCGCGCAGTGTTGCCCGACGATGGTGCCCCAGTGAGGTGTGTTCAGGCTCCTCATTTGAGCCGACTTTTGCGCGGACTTTAATACGTAGAAAGTTCGCAATTGAGTTGCCTATTTCCACTGCGGGTCGTAAACAGTTTGCGTGTTTTGCGCTCCCAGCAAAACCCATATTAAACGAGGGCGCCCGTGGTCTACAGACCCAATGATCTCTTGAGGCTCAGTGAAAAGTCTCAACGTGTACAAGTAATGTTCGATCGTATTGCCGAGCGCTACGATTTGCTGAATCGTCTTCTGAGTGCGCGTCAGGATGTGCGCTGGCGAAAGGCTTTAGTCGCAAAACTTCCGGCGCAGCCCGACCGGCAGGGAATTCTTTTTGATGTGGCTTGCGGCACCGGCGATGTGATGTTGGCGGTTGCACGTCGACGCAACGATTACGCCGAATTGCGCGGGTTCGATATCTCTTTTGAAATGTTGCGCCGTGGAGAAAGCCGACCTGAATTGGGTAAATGGGTGCGCAAACGGAATATGAAATACAGCTTCACGCAGGCTTCGGCAGAGGCCATTCCAGCGGACAGCAATTCAGCGCATGCCGTGACGATTTCCTTTGGTTTGCGCAACGTCGACAATCGAGAGCAAGCTCTCAAGGATATGTTTCGTGTACTTAAGCCGGGTGGCCGTTTGCTTGTTTTGGAATTTTTCCAACCACACAGTACACTCTTCGCAAAAGTTTTTGATTTCTACTTTAACAACGTGCTGCCCAAAGTGGGTGGTCTGATTTCAGATCGTGATGCGTATCAATATTTGCCCGCGTCGGTTGGGACAATGCCGAGTGCTGAAGCCTTTGCCCAGACGCTACGCGAGATTGGTTTTATAAACGTGTCACAGCAAATGTGGCTTTCCGGAGCCACTCGACTTTTTGTAGCCGATAAACCGTAACACCTTTTACAGGGGAGCTAGGATCATGGTGAAACGTCCAAAGATTGCGATTGTGGGTGCGGGTGGAAACGTGGGTGCAGCGGTTGCACACTGGGCAGCCGTTAAGGAATTGGGTGAGCTTGTTCTCATTGACCTCAAGGGTGATGTGGCCAAAGGTCGTGGTCTTGACCTCACGCAGTGTGGACCTTTCGAAGGTTTCAACAATGCATTCACGGCCGGCAGTGATCCTGCGCTGATGCAGGATGCAGATGTGGTTGTGATGACGGCTGGCGTTCCGCGTAAACCCGGACAAAGCCGCGAAGAACTTGTGAACATCAACGCTGGCATCGTTAAAGAAATTTGCCAGAACGTGAAGAAGTTTGCACCCAACTCAATTCTCATTGTGGTCTCGAACCCTCTCGACGCTATGGTCTATGTCGCAAAACAAGTGACAGGATTTCCTCGTGAGCGCGTTATTGGCTCGGCAGGAACTCTCGACTGTGCGCGCTTCCGCACAAACATCGCGCTGGCGACTGGCGCATCGGTGGAAGACGTCCATGCAATCGTCTTGGGTGCACACACAGACAAAGACATGGTGCCTGTGATCTCGACAGCCATGGTTGGCGGCGTTCCGCTCACCAAAATGCTCACCGCCGAACAAGTGAATGATGTTGTTGAGCGCACGAAAAAAGGTGGCGCAGAACTCACAGCTCTGATCGGTACTTCTGCATGGCTCGCGCCGGGTTCTGGCACAGCTCTGATGGTTGAAGCGATTGTACGCAATCAAGGCCGCGTGCTTCCTTGTTCAGTCGAGCTTAAAGGCGAGTTCGGAGTTTCGGATTGCTTTGTAGGCGTGCCTGTGAAGCTGACAAACAAGGGCGTCGAGAAAATCTATCAGTTTGAATTGAGTCCGTCCGAGAGCGAAGCGTTCAAAAAGTCGGTGGCGGCGAACGTCGAGCTCATGAACATCACCAAGGGTTTTCTGTGAGAGAACCCTCGGACGCAATTGAGGCCCTCACACCTCCGCAGGTTGAGGGGCTTAATCAAACGCAGCAATCATTCATGCAATATCAGCTCCGCGCCTTTGGGCAGCGGAGCGCGTCTTTTTTTGCGCTGGAATTAGCCGGTGAATGCGGTGAGCTGGCAAATTTAGAAAAAAAATTATGGCGCGATCCGCAGCGCGGCGTCGATGAGCAGCATCTCCGAGACGAAGCAGCAGATGTTTTTATTGCTCTGATGAATTATTGCAATGCGCGAGGAATTCAGCTCGAGCCTGCGGTGCAGAGCAAACTCTCACGCATCGAAGAGCGCCGTCGCAAAGGACAAATGGGCCCGACCCCATGTGGCGCGACCTAAGCGTGTCGGCAGCTCATTTTTAATCAACTCAAAATTCAGTGCAGTGATTTTTTGATTGAAATGCTTTTGCCTTCAATCAATTTCTTGAACTGTGAAAATGTTCGAATTGCGTGCCGAAACGCTTGAGGCGGTCAGAGATACGAAGACGATTTTGTCGCCTTTGCTGAAACCAAATGATTGATGAAGTTTGAGTTTGGCTTCAGCAAGAATTTGGTCGAAAGGTAAATTGCTGTCGATAGTTATTCCGCGCACCGAGTTCACCAATGCTAACTGGCGCATGATGTTTTCATTGTATGAAAGTGCAATCACTTCGACGGGTGTGCGCAAAGACGCGAGTCTAAATGCTGTATAGCCACCTTCTGTGAGGCAGACGATGGCGCGAGCCCGCACTTCTTCGGCGACTTTCATAGCACCGTGAGCAATGGCGTCTTCGTCGGTTTTGAGTTGAAACTGCACCCGATTCCAGTTGGCTTCCAGAAAGGGTGCTGCGTTGACGAGAGTCTCCTGCGACATTTGAGCAACCAGAGGTCCGAAGGGTCCTTCGGTCACTTCTTCGGCCAACAGAAGTGCATCCGCACCATCGGCGGCTGCGTTTGCCATGTCACTGACCTCTGCTCGCGTCGGGTTTGGATTGACGCGCATCGAGTACATCAGTTCAGATGCAACGATGACGATTTTTGCAGCCTGATTACAGCGTGCCAACAGGTCTTTTTGAATGATTGGCAGGCTGTTTGGTGGAACCGACAGCCCGAGTTCCGAGCGACTCAGCAAAACTCCGTCCACACAATCGAGAACGTTGGGTAACAGGTCGAGCGACTCGCGGGAATCAACTTTCCAAATCCATCGTGGTGGCAACGAAGCCTTGCTGTCGCGCACCGCAGGACCAACGGGAATGCTGGGGTGGCGCAACGAACCTTGCCCCGATTTTTCGGGAAGAATGCGCGCCTTGATTTTGAGGAGGTCTTCTTTACTGCGCACACCGTGAACGATGACGTAGTCGGCAATGTTTTGAAATTTGTGGCTGACAACCTCTTCATCTTGGCTCAGAAGCGGCAACAAATCGCGAGACAGAGCTGGCGAATGAACATCCATACCCGAGAGCAATTGAGTGGGCTGAGTGGCGCTAACTTTAAGCCTTTGTTCACCGCCAACGCTTTCAACACCCGTGACTTCGAGGATGGTTTGTCCGTAAGAAACTGTCAGTTTGCTTCCCACGGCCAGCTTCTGTGCGACGTCAGGTGAGCTGAGAACAATTTCAATTTCAGAGGGATGTGGAAGTTTGTCCGGATGCACGCAGGCATCGAAATCGGTGCGGACCCGTACGCTGAGTGGCTGATCAGCGGCAATGTCGAGACTGCCGTTGGGAACTCGGAGACGAGCTCGGCGACCCACCAAGCTGCAGACAAAAGGGAGCAGGCCAGCGGGCGTAGGGCGGTGTAGTTGGCTTTTAAGAAAGCTTGTGATGTCTTCACGCAAAGTCTGCAAACGCGGAAGCAAAGCAGGGGTCATTGTGACCCGCAATGCGTCGATGTTCATCTCGCAGAGCTGTGCCGCGAGCGCGGCAGGAGTTTTGCCTTCGAAGGATGACTGCGACAACGACCAAAGAATTTTGGTTTTGGGCGGAACCTGATTTTTTAGTGAGGTATGACCAGCATCGTTCATTGTCGGGTATCCTTATTTTGATTTGCGACGACTGCAGTGTTCAGGGTTCAGGCAGTCTGCAAAAAGTTCCATGCGATGAGTTTTAAGCCTGAATCCTAAGCGGTTTGCAATTTGTTCCTGCAAATTTTCGAGGGAGTCATCGCAGAACTCAACAATGCAGCCACACTGATTGCAAATTAAATGGTCGTGATGTTCTTTGTCTGGGCTGACAAATTCAAAAGTCGAGCGGTCTTTGCTGAAAGAATGTTCAAGCAGAATTCCCGCTGCGGTCATCAACTGAAGTGTGCGATAGACAGTTGCTGTGCCAATGCTGCGGTCGAGCTGCCGTGCGCGCGTTGCTATGGC
>CAYWSV010000013.1:24621-33936 GCA_964460155.1 uncultured Oligoflexia bacterium
AACAGCCTCGACGATGAGACGCCGTTGCTTGGTTTGCCTCAGTCCTAAGCGGGCCAGATAGGCATCGAATTCCTCGTGAATTTTTGCACCTTGGGGTGTGTCCGGCACTGCGGGAACATGCGGCATGGGGATTCAAAACTCTCCAATGGGGTCTCTGACACAGGGTATAAGGCACAAACGATGAAGTGCCAACTTTGTATGTCGAGCGGACAGAATTCCCAATTGACCTCGGGCAATTGAGGCCTCACTCTATGGAGTGGATAAGGACGGGATTGTTCGGACAAGGAGTTCTAAAAGATGGGTTCAGCTTTGAGCAGGGCATCAAAAGCGCGATGGGTCGTTGGACTCTTCTCGGCCGGACTAGGCATCACTCTGATGATGGTTGCCAGTGGTGCGGGAGTGCGCAATACGCCAACCTCCAACCCTATTCTCAGCTGTCGCGAGGTTCGCAACCGCGTCGACGTGTTTCTCCAATTCCACTACGTTTTTCGTACATTTGATAAAGAAGTCTCGCGCCGCACATACGGTAAGTTCTTTGAGACTCTCGATCCGGGGAAATTTTATTTCTTAAAATCCGACATCAGCCAATTCTCGAAATACCAAGACAAAATTGATGAGTTTGTTGCCAAGGCAGATTGCAATTTCATCGGTGAAATTCACAAAGTCTTTCTGACTCGCGTCAAAGAGCGCAGTGCATACGCCGACACCCTTCTTGCCAAACCGTTTCAGTTTAACGTTGCCGAAGAGATGAGTGTCGGAAAACAAGATTGGTCGAACGATGCCGCACAGCTGGACGATCGTTGGCGTAAGCGAATCAAATTTCAGGTCATGACGATGAAGGAGCCTGATGGCGAGCCAAAAGCTCGCGAACGTTTAAAACGTCGTTACGACCAGATCCGAAAAAATTACGAAGAGATGAGTTCAGATGAAGTCAACAATCTTTTTCTGAATGCTTTTTCTTTGTCCCTGGATCCGCACTCCACTCACCTTCTGCCTGTGGAGCAGGAAGATTTTACAATTCGCATGGGCAATCAACTTGAGGGTATTGGAGCAACTCTTCAGGAAGTGGATGGTTACATTACCGTTCAAGCTCTGATTGCTGGTGGTGCCGCTCAGCGCGATGGTCGTTTGAAAGTGGGCGATAAAATCATCGCCGTCGACTCTGGAGATGGTCAGGGCACAGTTGATCTTATCGACATGGAATTAAGCAAGGCCGTTCGGCTCATTCGTGGAAAAAAGGGGACGCGTGTTGTTTTGCAGGTGTTGCGCAAATCAGATCAGGGCAATACAGAACGCGTGACCATTCCTATTACACGTGACGCTGTTAAAATTGCTTCTGCTGAAGCCAAAAGCGAGGCGGTTGAAGTTAAAGGCAAGAAGCTTGGGGTTGTCCGCTTACCGGCTTTCTATACAGATTTTGCTTGCCGTACACGGTTTTTACGTGAATGTGGCGGTGCCGCGTTGCATGTGTTGCGTGAATTGAAAAAAATGAATGAGGCAAAAGTCGATGGCATTTTGCTTGATTTGCGCAACAATGGTGGCGGGGATCTAGGTGAAAGTATCCAATTGACGGGCCTGTTCATTGAAGAGGGTCCAGTTGTTCAGACGGTTGATCGGAAGCGCAGCAGACGTCCGCTTATGGATGCAGATCCGGCGCAGCAATACGCTGGACCGTTGGTTGTTTTGGTGAATAAACACAGTGCTTCGGCCTCGGAAATTGTTTCGGGCGCCTTGCAGGATTATCGCCGTGCTGTGGTTGTCGGCGACAGCCATACCTATGGCAAAGCAACTGTGCAGGTCGTTCAGGAAATCCCAGGAACAGACGGGCGGCAGACCAACGGTGCGCTCAAAATCACTCAACAAAAATTCTATCGACCCAGCGGGCGCAGCAATCAAGAGATTGGTGTTCAAGCTGATATTGTCGTTCCGAGTGTTCTTGAGGCCAGTGATGTGGGCGAAAAGGAAAATGACTTTGTGTTGAAGAACGACGTCATTCACCAAGCACCCGGCTTCCGAGTGGTTGGACGTGTCGAAACTTTCATCTCGACTCTCGAGGCCTCCAGTCGAGAACGAATCGCCAAGTCCAAAGAGTTCACCGAGCTCAAAGAAAAAATAGAGAAGGCTCGCAAAGAGAAAGATCGTGCCTCAGTATCGCTGCTCGAAGATGCCAAGAGCAAGGCGGAACGCAAGAAGGATAAAGAAAAAGAGGAGGCTGAACTCAAGGAAATGCGCGATGAAAATGTGGTCGTCCGCAAGTCCGACATTCAGCTCGGCGAGGCTCTGAATATCTTGCGTGATTTGGTGGACTTGTCTAATCAAAAGGGTGCTGCATCGATGCCGCAGGGTTCGAATAGTCGCTAAATCAGGCTCTGATTCGGGGATTAGCGCAGTTGGTAGCGCGCTTGTTTCGGGAGCAAGAGGTCACGCGTTCGAGTCGCGTATCCCCGACCATTCTTCTCCAAATCTAAATTTTGTTATCCAAAGCAAGAAGAATATCAGACTCAAGTTGATGTGGTGTGACCTGCGGGCCATAACGGCGTATCACATGCCCCTGCTTGTTGATTAGAAATTTAGTAAAATTCCATTTGATCGCCGTTGTTCCCAAGAGTCCTGTTTGCTCAGTTTTCATGAATTCATAAACCGGATGTGTTTGCGGCCCGTTCACTGATATTTTCGAGAACATCGGAAAAGTCACATCATATTTGAGTGAACAAAAGTTTTTGATTTCGTTTTCATCGCCCGGTTCTTGAGCACCAAATTGATTGCAGGGAAAGCCAAGAACATTGAAGCCGCGAGCGGCGTATTTTTTCTGCAGCGCTTCGAGGCCTGCATATTGGTAAGTGAATCCACACTTGCTTGCCACGTTAACGACCAACAGAACCTGTCCTCTGAAGGAATCAAAGCTAAGTTCCTCGCCCATGAGAGTCCGGGCGGAAAAATCGAAAAACGACTTTTCAGTTTTCATCACGCGTCTTCTTATTAAAGGTTTGCGCCCAAGCGGAATCCTGCGGATGGAATTGTTTGCTTCTCAGCCCCGCCATTTCCACTCACTGTTGCCGAGTGAGAAACGTATTTAAATCCGAGGATGAGATCAATGTATTTACGTGAAAGGGCAAAACTCATACTCGTGTCGACTTCTGTGCGCAGACCAAGGCTGACAGTGCGTTGCTGTGAGTCCTTCACGCTTGTTGGCTTTAAAATGAGTGCATCGCATTGAATAAGATTGCCACGGCCAAACGGAATCAAAAAGCCTGCATTTCCGCCAATGGTATTGCCATAGGCATCCATCGCATCGGTTCCATTTTCGGAAAAACCCAGCTGTGTCGTTCCGAACGCAGCGCCTGCATAGGCGTATCCTTTTCTGTAATTGAAAATGAAGGACTGATTTTTTTCTGTGATCTTGTTTTCGTTCAGGGCAAATGTGGCCGTGAGCGTTGTTGAGCGCATCCCTGCCCCAAGATTGCGGTCGTCTCCGCCGAAGATCTGAAACCCGTATCCGTAACGCAGGCCAGTGTCATTGCTGGCGGCAAGTTTGCTTTTGTATGTGAAATATCCAACCTCTGCATTGACCGAGACTGCAGGAACCCGAATGCCTGTGCTCGATTCCGCTGCCCATGCGGCAGGATTTACGAGACTCAGTGTGACGACAAGAGCGCACACATGCGTCAGTCCAATTCTCAACAACATAAGACGTTCTCCGTCACAGGGGTCGACAATTGAGTTGATCGGTCGTCTGATGGTTAACTTGACAACGACGGGTGCGCGTGCGAGCGGATTTGCCAGATGATGCAAAAATTGCCTGCAGATGAGATGTATTTGAATGCTTCGGAGGCAGCCTCGGATGGTCGTCTTATTGGCTGAAATTTTTGGTTTATTCCTATCTCTGCTTGGTCCACGCGGGCGCTCGCTGGTGGCGTGGACGTTGGCGGTGATTGGTTTTGACCTTTTGCGGTTGCGCCGCAAGCTCGTGCTCAAGAATCTTCAGCGTGTTTTTGGACCCAACGCTGACCATAAAGTGTGTATACAAGTTGGCCGTGCGTCGGTTGCAAATTTTATTCTGACAACCCTTGAATTTTTCTCTGCGCACCGTGTGTTTCCACAATATGAAGTGGTCTTTCGTAACCCTGAAAAGATGAAAAATGCCCTTGCGCGCGGACAAGGCGCGTATCTTATGGGCATTCACATGGGCAACTTTGAATTGCTGGGAACTTCCGTTGGCAAGAACTTTGCGCGCGTTCATGCGCCCGTTAAACCCATCGGCAAGGGAAAGCTTGCTCTGTGGGTAAAGAAGCGACGAGAGCAAAATGGAATCGTCGAGATTGTAAACGAGCGAGGACTCAATTCGAGCCGCACGAGCCGACTGATGGACGCACTGAAAAATAATGAAGTGGTTGGGTTCATGGTCGACCAACGCAGAAAAAAAGGTCTTCTGCTTCCGTTTTTCGGTGAGCCTGCGTGGACAAACACAGGACTTATTTTTCTCTGGAAGCAGAGAACTGCTCCAATTATTCCCGTGACGATCTCACGCACGGGCGACAATCGCGCAGAGCTAATTTTCCATGATGAGTTTGTCATTGAGCAGAAATCTGACTGGACAAATGATCAATTTATTCTCGAAAATACCAAACGTATGAATGCGTTGGTGGAACAATTGATTGTCTCAAATCCAAAAGAATACTTTTGGATGCACGATCGCTGGAAGAAATAAAACCACAGGCATCTAAGATGCCGTGTGGCGTTTGAATTTCGTTATTGTTTAACGGGTTCGGATTTTGTGGCTTCTGTTTTGGCAGCAAGCTTTTTGAGCGTTTCTCCCACATTTTTAGCATCAAGAAGTGGGTCAACCTTCGTATCGATATTTCGAATCTTGAGCTCCGGATCCAAAATGAACGTCCAACGTTTGGCCATTTTCACGACAGGAATTTTGAGTCCGTAAGCATCGGTGACCTTTGCGTCAGGATCTGCCAAAAGCGAAAAAGATAATTTGTGCTCTTTGTGAAATGCCGCTTGTTTGTCGACAGTGTCAGTGCTGATTCCGTAAATTTCGGCACCCTGCTTACGCAGTTTATCTGCGGCATCTCTGAACGCACACGCTTGCTTGGTGCAGCCCGGCGTTCCAGCCTTGGGATAAAAATAAAGAATGGTCCAGCCTTTTCCTTTTCTGCTGTCGAGCGAGAACGGCTGGCCATCATGCAGAGTCAATGTAAAGGATGGAGCGGTGTCACCGACTTTAAGCTCCTTAGCGTAAGCAACCCACGAGACCGATGAAATTGTGGAAATCGAAACAACAAGTGCGGTCGATTTGATTAAACTGAACATGCATGCCCCCTGAGAAAGTGATCTCAGCGTGACACTCATCTGTGTTTCAATCAACCTTAACAGGGTTCAGGATCCCGAACTTTAAGGCGCGCACGCTGCGCCGCCCACGCCCATACGGGTCAGATTGACACTCGAATCAACCATAATTCCGAGCTGGCCGCCCGGTGTTTTGCCGTCGTTGATCCCTACGTTTACAGGAAGAGGAGAACCTGCGGCTGGTTTTGTGTCAAGGCTAATTCCGAGGTCCGACTGCGCCAGCTTGGCGGTGCAGTGCAATTTGATATTCAGCGTGCTCTTTGCGCCCACGGCAGCCTTCATGCAGTACCACCCATTTGGGTTCATCAGCTCAAAGGTTACGTTTCCACCGAGATTCACGCTGAGTGGAATGACAATCAGGCGCGGTTCAACAGTGGCCTCGAGGTCTTTTGGATTACCGATATTCAGAAAGCTTCCGACGGTACCCAAAACCCCGCCAATAGGATTCGAGCTGCCCAAGAGCCCTCCGCCGACACCAACGCTCACGTCCATGACCTTCACTTGCGATGCTTTAACCTGCGTAAAGGGTACCGAGCCCCACAAATTCATGCATTTTCGCAGGTCATCTGCGTTTGGAACATTGGGGTCGAAACCAATTTTACGATTCGCGGGAGTCGCTGTTGCCGCTGGCGTCGCAGAGGCCGTTGTCAGGGGTTTTTTATCACCATCTGTGTCTGTTGAGTTTCCTGCAGCTGTGTCTGGCCCGGTTGAGGGAGCATTATTGGTCGCCGCTGCTTTCTTACTTTTCGATGGCAGTGGAACTGTTGTGTAGTCCGATGGTTTACAGCCGACAACGGATGCAATGCACGCGAAAAAAACAAGAGCCGACGCGGAATTGGTCAATTTAACGTTGTGCATGCTGCCTCCGGAACTATTTTTTTTACTATCGGAAACTTGCTTTCAGAACTTGAGAAAAATGTTCGGTTAGCAAAATACGTCGTATAAATGCCGTGGTTTATCCGCACAGCGATTGTTCTATTTTGAGCAATGTTCCTTTTGCCTAGCCCTTGGGTCAGGCAGCACGACTCTTATTTAATAATATCGAAGAAGCGTCCGATAAATGCCTGATTAATTAAAAAAAGGGTGTTTTTATGACCAAGCTGACGGCCCAATATTTTTCCTCTGTGATTTTTGGAATTTTGGGTGTGAGCTCAGCATGCAAGCCCGCGTACGATCAATCTTCAGATCCTCAGCACCAATTTGGCAATACGGTTGTTAGGTCAGAAGATTTTCAGAAATGTGAAAAGGTTGAACCGCATCCGCAGTTGACCCAGACTCATGCTTATCTCGCGTCTTTAAAAGACCACATTGCAAAAGCAAATGCACAGACCTTTTCTGGAACCCTTGCCCCGCAGAATATGTGTATCGTTCTGAGCGCGTTCAACAAAGGCGTTGGCGGTGGTGCGTTTGGTGACAGTGGGAAAATAGAAATTGAACGCATGACAGTCTCTCAATCAGCAAATGATGCTGAGTTGGCCTTCATTGTCTGTCACGAAATGGCGCATGTCGCCATGCGACACATGCGTATTACGCAAAGTGGCCCCAAGGGAGAGTCTCTTAATTTCTCGAATGGAAAGGGGGCCGAACATTATTTTCGACAACTCGATCAAAAAGCCGGATACCGCGAGTTAAAAAATAAACTCGACCAAATGAATCAAAGATACGCTGCTCTTGGTCCGGAGATCGAGAAACTGGACTCGGAATCTCAAGTTGTCCTCAAACGAGCAGTTCCAGTTGAAATTATCAATCTGGCAAAAGCAAATCCTGAAGGTGCAAAAAAAGCGTTGGAATGGTTCAAGCGTTGCAGCACAGATGACTGTCGTCGCTTGAAAGAATTAGAACAAAAAAAGACGAGTCTGGAGGGCGAGAGATTCGATCTCCACGTGGCTCAAATACCGGCGCAAGAATATGCCGTCTATAAGTTTATTTCCGATTCTGTTCCTCGGGATGTCTTCATCACTTGGACCGAACGGGAGGCTGATGAGGTGGGTCTGGAGTTTTGTGTTCGCGCTGGTTTTGAACCTCGATCATTACTCAACACTCGTGCAAGACGATTGAGGTCGAGTTCGGCCACTAATAGTCTCGAATCATTAGAGAGGTGCAGGTCTGCAATCGATAGCGCCTTGCCCAAGGTTCAAACTTCTGCAGATCCATGGGGGCGGATCAATGAAATTCCAATTGCTGAGGGATCTGTGGGAAATCATCCCGATGAATGCTGGAGGCTCTTTAATTTGGAGCGTGAGTTGATTATTCACTCAAAAGACTTTCGCCCGTTCATGAAAAACTTGAAGACCGTGATTCCGGGTGGCCTTGAGCGGGCGAAATCGGAAATTGCCATCTACGAAGGTAAACGTTGATCGTTCCCTGAGGTACCTTCCAGCGGTCGCGTTGATTTTGCTCAGGTAAGTCAAAATTCTGCCACCCGCCAAGACTCAGTTTCACTCTCTTTGCTCCGAAACACACATGAGACCGTTTGGGGTTTGGAGGATTGTGTGGGGCTTTTGGGGCACATACCGCAGGATGTGTTCAACATCTTTCTGGGCGAAGCAGCTGACCTGCTCGGCCAGTGGGATGAGGCGTGTTATCAGCTCGAAAAAGGCGGCGACACGCGTGAAGCACTGCTGTGGATTATGCGTACGGCGCAGAACCTGCGTCGCGCGAGCCGTGGAGTTGGCCTCGATGATTTCGCACAAACTCTGGGTTCAACCGAGGAACTTGTTCGCGAATTACTCAAGTCTGATGTTCAGCCACACAGAACTATTTTGGATACGCTCACACTCGCTCATAGCACGCTGTGTCGCTGGCTTGTGGGAGTCCGAACGGACGCTGATTACGTTGAAGACATAACGGCACTCAGCGATGCAATTCGTATTTGTCGGTCTGGACTCCAACGCGCTGTTGAAGAATCAAAAACCATTTCCATGTCGACCAGTGATTCTTTATCGGGTTTGAAAACTTCGTCCGAAACATCTGATTCCAGTACTCTGACCCGACCTCAGGTTCACGGTCTTGCGCCCGCACGCATCGAGGAATTAATTGATGTTGTCGGACGGCTTGCCACACAGCAAAACGTCATGGCGCACTGTAGTTCTCGTGGTGACCGAAATTCGCATGAATTTCTGATGGCCCTCGATGAAAGTCTTAAACTCTCAGCCGAGCTGCAAAACCGCTCTGTTGGGTTACGGATGACGACGCTGTCCAAACTTTTCGAGCGGGTCTCCGATTTTGTAATGGACTTAGCCGAAGACAAACGGGTTGCACTTCAATTCGATCACGAAGGTCAAGATGTCGAACTCGATACCACACTCGTGGATGGCCTCTGGCGACCTATTTCGAATCTTATTCAGACTGCTTTTGATATTAATTTTGATTCTCCCGAAGAGCGCGTCAAAATTGGAAAATTGCCTTCTCTTGTCATGAAGCTGTCAGCGACGAGTGAGAATGGAATTGTACGGATCATCCTTGAAGACGACGGCCGTGGTATCAGCGAAAACGAAACATCTCTTTCGGCCGGTGAACTGAAAGCGCAGCTCGAGAAAATTCGAACATGGTTGTGTCCGATTTCTGGGACCATGAAAGTTGTTGCTCAGAAAGACAAATCCACTTATTTCCAAATTTCATTACCTGAATCTTTGCGTTTAATGGATGTTGTTGTTGTTCAGAATGCGGATCAGACGTTTGCTATTCCGTGCCATGTGATTGATGAAATGATTGATCCCGGTTTGTTTCACACACATACATTGCGTGGAGACAAGCAATTCATCGAGTACAATTCCAAGATCTACCCATTTGTAACATTGCCCGAGTTGCTGGAAAAATCGCCTCCCCAAAAAATGCCTCGTGTACAGGCCTCGCTCGCAATTGAGCGAGGACACGTGATTCTGTTGCGTTGTGGTCGCGAGCCCATTGCTCTTGGAGTCGAGAAAATTGCCGGTAAACAGAGATCAGTCATACATCCTC
>CAYWSV010000014.1:0-716 GCA_964460155.1 uncultured Oligoflexia bacterium
TGCGGTGCTTGGCTCCCTCGTTTGGGGTCACCCCATGTTTACAAGTGGTCAGTCCGAACTCGCATCTGCAGTCTTCTCATTCCTCACGTTTGCAGTTGCTGTTCCAACGGCCATCAAGGTCTTCAGCTGGGTTGCCACCATGTACGGCGGCTCTATCCGACTCAACTCGGCTATGTGGTACGCCTTGGCATTCTTGTTCCTCTTTACGATTGGCGGTCTGACAGGCTTGTTCCTCGGCACTCTGTCCGTCGACATCCACCTGCACGACACGTATTTCGTTGTTGCTCACTTCCACTACGTGATGATGGGCGGAACAATGACGGCTTTCGTAGGTGCTCTTCACCACTGGTGGCCTAAGATGACTGGCCGCATGTTGAACGAGTTCTGGGGCAAGGTCAGCTGTTTCTTCGTGTTCACAGGCTTTAACATCACGTTCTTCTCTCAGTTCATCCTCGGAACAAAGGGCATGCCGCGTCGTTATGCGACCTACCTCCCTGAATTCCAAACATGGCATCAGCTGTCGACCATTGGTTCGTACTTGCTGGGCTTGGGCTTCACGATCACACTGATCTACATGATTCAATCTCTGATCAACGGCGAAAAAGCTCCAAGAAATCCTTGGGACGCTCGCACTCTTGAGTGGGAAACTGACTCTCCGCCACTCGAGCACAACTTCCACACACAACCTGTTGTGACGCACGGCCCATATGACTTCC
>CAYWSV010000014.1:726-9117 GCA_964460155.1 uncultured Oligoflexia bacterium
TCGACTACTCGAAAAGCACCGGCGGAGGACACTGAGACATGAGTCAGCAATCATCTTCTCACGCATCAACGGCCGGTCATCATCCAAAGTATCTTGCGCACCATTTTGAATCGATGGCTCAGCAAAACGCTTCGGGTAAATTGGGGATGTGGCTCTTTCTGGGTCAGGAAGTGCTTTTCTTCAGTGGTCTCTTTTTGGCCTACATTCTTGCTCGTATTTTCTACCCAGAAACATTCCTCGCAGCGCACGAGCTGCTGGACTGGAAACTGGGTGCGCTTAACACAATTTTCCTTCTGACGAGCTCTCTGACCATGGCTCTTGCTGTTCGCGGGGCGCAGGTTAACAGCAAGCCACAGATGTTCTACAACATCCTCGCTACACTTCTGCTCGGCGGCGCATTTATGGTCGTGAAGTACATCGAGTACTCGCACAAATTCCATGATGGGCTTCTTCCAGGTCACTTCTTCGATGCAGCCAAAGCAATGCACAATGGTGCTCCGGCGAACATCCCCGGCGCTCCAGCCATCTTCTTTGCCATCTACTTCGTGATGACCGGAACCCACGGTTTGCACGTGCTCATCGGTATGGGTTTGATGGTGTGGTTGTTGGTGCGCATTAACCGTGGCGACTTCAACTCCGAGCATCATGTGTATCTGGAAAACGTTCGCCTTTACTGGCACATCGTCGACTTGATCTGGATTTTCCTGTTCCCACTTCTTTATCTTGTACGCTGATCGGGAGGCGAGAGTCTTATGTTTCATAAACTTCGTAGCCTTGTTTTAAAGTCGTCTTCCGCAGCACATGCTGGCGGCCACGGTGATGAACCACACGTTCTGCCCTTGTCGACCTATTTTGCCGTCTTCGGAGCGCTGCTCGTTCTCACGGTGCTAACCGTCGTGGTTTCGGTCATCGGTCTTCCAATGCCTGCATCCATTATCGTTGCTATGGTTGTGGCTATCATCAAGGCGACACTCGTCGTGTTGTGGTTCATGCACCTCAAATTCGACGACCGCTTCTACAGCCTCATTTTTGTTATTTCGCTGTTTTTCCTTGTGCTCTTTTTCGTCTTTACCTCAATGGACGTTCTCAGCCGCGGAAGCGTGAACCCAGAGGAAAACTTCTTCTCGCAAGACGGTACGCATCTGCGTCAGGAATTCATGAAGAAGAAATAAGCTCGCTGCGTTCAGAGCGCATGTGCCCTGAACAAACGTGCTTGATTGACGACAAAGCTCGCAGAAAAAAACCGGAGGCCGCTAGGCGCTCCGGTTTTTCTTTTGATTCGAGCAGAAGAGTACGCGCGCGCCAGCTGATATGCGGGAAGGCACCACCCGCAGAGCGAGCGGTATTACCAACGAATCAGGTTGCATCCCCAAGTAAATCCAGCGCCAAAGGCCAGCGTCATGACCAGCTGGCCTTCCTTTATTTTGCCTTGCTCAAAGGCTTCCGACATACAAATTGGAATCGTCGCAGCCGTGGTGTTTCCATACTTCTGAATGTTGTTAAAAACGCGGTCTTCACTGATTCCGAGTTTCTCGCGCACAGCCTCATTGATTCGGAGATTCGCTTGATGAGGAAGAACGAGGTCAACATCCGCAGGCTTCAGGCCATTGCGCTCCAAAACAACCTGCGCCACCTCGAGCATACGAGTAACGGCATTTTTAAACACAACGCGGCCGTCCATTTTGGGATGAATATCCCCCGAGTCCAGCGATTCCTGAGTCAGAAAGCCCGTTGTGGTTGAACCAGGGGCTTTCAAAAACAAAAGTTGGGCTCCTGAACCATCGCTCCCCAGAGCAGAGTCAATGACACCTCGAGACGTATTGCGTCCCGTTGGTCGCTGGCCATCGGAACAGCTTTCGGCCTCGACAACCAGCGCGCCAGCACCGTCACCAAACAAAACAGCCATATCACGTCCTCGATTGGTTTTATCGAGGATAGGCGACTGGACTTCAGAACAGACCAAGAGAATCCGCTTGGCCATACCGGCGCGAATGTAGGCATCGGCCGTTGCCAAACCATAAACAAGTCCGCTGCACTGTGCGCGCAGGTCGATGGCAGGAACAGTTTTCATGCCCAACTTGTGCTGCAGAACGGTACCGATTCCCGGAAAAAAGAAGTCTGGCGAGAGTGTGGCCGCAATGATCATGTCACAGTCGGAGGGCTGAACTCCGGCGCGGTCACAAGCCATGCGGATGGCCGGAAGAGCCAAATCAGAGGTGGTCGTACCATCCTCAACAAACCGCCGCTCACGAATTCCCGTGCGCTCGACAATCCATTCATCACTTGTATCCATCAAGCGCGACAAATCGAAATTAGTGACCACACGCGCTGGGAGATTGTGGCCAACGCCCCTGATCACCGAATTAAACATGCTCATTCAGATAACCTCCGCATCTCAAACTTATGCAGGACATTCGCAGGCGCAGTTTATCTGCAAGTTGGTCCATTGGACAAATTTTGGGCAGGGCAAGGTCTGGATAAATTTGGCGTGAGGCCTGCATTGATGTTAAGCAGTTGATGTTTCAAGGAGCCAAAGATGCTGATCCGCCTGCACGTTCAAAATCTGGCAATCGCCGAGAATGTATGCGTTTCCCTGTCCAATGGCCTGAATATTATTACGGGTGAAACAGGAGCCGGAAAATCGCTACTGGTCGATGGCCTTGCTCTCCTCCGTGGAGGAAAAGTCGAGGTCACGCTGATTCGGGATGGAACCGACAGCGCTTCTGTTTCAGCAACCTTTAAGCTGCATCAGTCATCTGTTGTTTGGCAGCTCTTGGATACGCACGGGTGCATCAGAGATTCCGAGGCCCCCGATGAAATCACACTTCGGCGCGTTTTAAGCCGTTCCGGCAAACATCGCGCCTACATCAACGACACACAAATCAGCACCCGCGTGCTCCAAGAGATCTCCTCAGAGCTCATCGACATCAGCAGCCAATTCGACAACCAAAAACTTCTGAATCCTGAAACCCACACCCTTTATCTCGATGAATTTGCAGAGACGACAGACCTGCGCCGAAGCTTCACAGAGGCTTGGCAAAGCGCATGGAGTCATGCCTCCGAAATTGATCGTTTAGAAAAAGAACTTGCCCTTCAGAAAAGGGAACAAGACCTTTGTCAGTTTGAACTGAACCAAATCGATCAGGCTGATTTGCGTGACGACGAGTGGCAGCGGGTACAACGGATAGTCGCTCTTGGACAAAAGGCCACACAGGCGGGTCGACTTATTAATGATCTCCGGAACGTGTTGGTCGACTCCGACCAAAGTTTCATGTCGCAGCTCAGTGTTTGCCGCAAGTCTGTTGAACGCCTCGGCAAACTCGCCGGAAGCGAAACACTGCCCATCACACTTGAAAAAGTTGACGAAGTCTCGGCACATCTTGAAGAACTTGCCCAGCAACTCGATGCCACTGAAGATGTTTTTCGCATCGATGAACATGAACTCCAAGAAGCATTTGCCCGCTCTGAAACCTACAACACACTGTTACAAAAATTCGGGCCACAACTCGAAGACGTCCGTGTGCATCGTGAGCACTGTTTACAAAAAATCTCACAATCTGACGCGCTGAACGATGAACTCGTTCAGGTCAGACAAAATCTCAAAAAAGACGTCGCAACATCGCTCGCATTGGCTGCAGAGCTCTCTAAACGGCGTCGTTCGGCCACCCGCGCACTCAGCACGTCGGTCGAAAAAGCTCTTGCCGAATTGGGCATGCCGCGCACTCAGTTTGTATGCGATCTGCAAAAAGGAAATACAGCAACAACTCCACGTTTACTGAGCGCAGCTGCTGCCGAAATTCTTCCTCAAGAGCAACTCGAAGGCTTTCTTCTTCTCTCACGCAGCGGTGCCGAGCGTGCACAATTCTTGATGAGTGCCAACGCAGGAATCGCACCCCAGCCCATCGAGCGGGTCGCCAGCGGGGGCGAGTTGTCGCGCACAATGTTGGCTATCAAGAGTGTGTTGTTTGAAGATGGCGCAATGAGTGTTTTCGTTTTCGACGAAATCGACACCGGAATTAGCGGAAGTATCGCCTCAAAAGTCGGCCGCAAACTCGCCGAATTCTGCGCCAAAAGACAAGCGCTCTGTATCACGCATCTTGCACAGGTTGCCTGTTTTGCAAACTGCCATTTTATTGCCGCCAAGTCGCTCAAAAATGGAAAAACAGTGGCACAAATAAAAACAGCAACAGCATCAGAAAGATTGCATGCACTCGCCGGCATGGTTGCTGGTGAGAAGTTGACCAAAGAAAGCCTCGCTCAAGCGCAGGCCCTGCTTTCGGAAGCTCAGGGAGAATCGAGCAGATGAAATCAACCACGACAGGCATCAACGAGCATATGAAATCAACGCCATCATGCGGCAGGGAACAAAATAAAGTAGCTGCGAGTGCAGTACCGTCTCCCATGTTTGCAGCTGTGGCCTATCTCAACATGCTTCCTTTTTTCACTGACGATGCCACGGTTGAACTCTTCGCAACGCCACGATCGTTAAACCAAAGCCAAACGCAATGCAGCGCGTATTGCTCTTCGCTGATTGCAGGTTTCAATGCACAGAAGCAGCCCATCACACACGAAGTCGGTGTATTTTGTTCGGGTGCAGTGCAGAGTGTTTTTATCGAGCCTGAAATCATCTCCGAAAGCCATGCTGCTTTTTGGCAAAGGCTCGAAGACCTTTGGTCTCTCCGTCATCCAAATCCAATCGCAGCACTTGGTGACACGCAGATTCACGGAAAAATCATTCTCAAAACGTGCGGTGCGAGCGAACAATCGGTCTGGATGTTCAAGGTTCTGTCGGCACTTGCTGGCTTTACCGTCGAAGTTCAGCCGAACACCCAAACTGACTTCAGCGACAAACACCCTCCACAAGCCCGCCTCTGGATTGGTGACCCTGCGCTCGAGCGCAGGCGTGCTTGCCCCAATGCATACAGAATCGACTTGGGAGCCATTTGGAATTCTCACACGGGCCAGAAGGCATGGTTCGCCGGATGGTTCGCGGGTGAGTCTTTCAACGAGCAACAACGTGCCCAAATCAATCAAGAGCTGACTCACAGAGCGAAAGCATGGATTTCACGCAGCGAATTCTCACGCTGGTGCGCGATCTATAAATTTTTGGAATCTCAAAACAGTGTTTTGCTAAAGCCTTTAGCCGAGTCGAGTCCATCGAATTCATTGCTCACAAAGGATGAGATGCACTGGGATGTCCGAGACGTTCTCGCGGATTATTTTTCGGCTCTCGAATTCCACATCTGCGCCGAAGAAGGCGCTCAGCTTCTTCATTTTTATCAGCATCTCGGTGCTGCACTTAACGAGTGGGAAAATTCAGCGCACACCGCAGGGGCATCGAAATGCTCACCCCCGCGGAATGCAGGCGCTGGCTCACTGACGACTCACGCTCACGGGAATCTGTAACAAAGACACACCCGCTGCGTTGCCGAGCTTCACTAATCCAGACACTTCATACGCTCCAGAAACGAACAGCGAATCCGCAAGAAGTTTGCTGGCGGCGCTATCGAATCCATAGGCAATCCTGAATCCACCTGCGACAGCAGAATCTGGAATGACTCGCAACTGACCCAGTTCAGGCACCTGAGCATTGATAACCTCAGTGGAAATAAAGCCTGCTTTGTCTGCTGGAACTTCGTAGGGGTCGATGCGCACAGCATAAAATTTTCCAACCGTTGGAACAAACACACCGCGCTCGTCGGCAGTGGCCGATCCACTCTGTGCAACACTCTTACAAACTTTCAGCTCCTCGTCTTCGCATTCATCAATGACCATATCGATGTCTAGGCCTTCCATTGAGGATTGCGTTGTAATGGTCACCGTTCCAGTTTTTGCGTTATACGTCCGCGCAAGCTTGCCCGATGCCGATGGAATAACAATCCGCCCTTGAGCTTCGGAAATTTCGTGCTGAGTTTTGCCCAACAGAGAATTCAAACTAAATTGACTTTTCGCAGCATCAGGCGAAGCATCAAAGGTACTCTCCTTCAACACAGTCGCGAATTCACCTGCGGCAAGAGATTCGGGCTTGAGCTTCAACGGAGCAACATCGTCGAAAGTCGCATAGTCAATATTGAGTGTGTACGAGCTCGTTGGAAACTGGAAACGTCCAAACACATGCAAATCCCAAATTCCCGCAAGTGGTTTTAGCTCGGTAAACTTAACCGACAAGCGGTTACCGACAGGAGCTCCCAAAGACGTACAGCTTTGTGCAACACTTCCAGACATCGCCAAATCGGCCGGTGTGCGTGTGTTTCCACCCGCAAGTACCATCAAACTCACACCAGAACATGACACTCCCAAATCAGAGGAGTTCGCCTTGGGGACCTCAAGAGCGACACGCAGCACACTGACTCCTTTCGGAATACGCACGTAGTGTCGGTCAACCATAAAGCTGTTGATTTGGCGGGACACCGAGAACTTAGCCTGCATAGACGCAGAGTGATGCGGAACGGTGAGATACACTGGGATTTCGAACGACGCCGTGACGTCGCGCTGACCATTCACAATTCTGTAGGCACGAATAATTGCACCATGGTCACCAGCAGGGAGTTCAGCAATCAAATTCTTTCGCAAACACAGGTAGAGACTGCTGGCCCGCATCGGGGTTAAGGCTGTTCGAGAATCAGGACCCACAGGCATCTCGACTGCACCCGTGCCGTAAATTGTGAGCGATGAATCTTCCGGAACGTCCGACTCGCTGCACGAAACAGCCTGTGGCACACCCACCTTCAGCCACGACGAACGTGAACCGTAGTAAACAGTTTCCAAAGCAAAGGTCTCTGAGCTTGTGTTCAGCTGACGCAACAATTCTCCAACATCTGCTCGACCCAAATCCTTCAAATTCAGATTACGGCTCAGGTGGATCTCAACCAAATTGTCGGCCTCTTGTTCGGTGAGCCACACACCCTGTCCGAATTTTCGCTCGGTCTGTGCAGGGCCCACAAGGCCACCGGTTGGTGAAGTTTGAGTTCCGTCGTATTTCATTCCGTTACCCAAATTACGCAGAACACGCACTTTATAATCCAAAGATGCAGACTTTTCCTGTGGGTTTTCACCCTCTTCGGAAAGAACAACTCCAGTCGAAAGCTTTACAGAGGCCTTCTTTTTCAAAAGCTCCCATGCTCGCGGCAACGAAACCATTCCGTAGCCTTGATCAATCCACGTATAAACACCCTTGCTCACCGCACCTGAAATCGGGTTGTACGAACTCACGTTGAACGGACGAGCAGAATCAAGAATCACGCGACGGATTGTGAGAGCATCTGTCGGCATTGGCTGTGCCAAATTTTTAGAATTGTAAATCTGCGCTGCGTCCATCAAGAGCGCGATTGCACCTGCTGCGGCAGGAGCGGCCATCGAGGTACCCCAGTAGACATCCGATCCAGCACGACTGCCCGCAGAGGAATTCAGTTGAATCGTGCTGAGTTGAGTCCCCGGAGCCGAAATATTCGGTTTGAATCCACCTGCAGCCGTGGGACCACGCGAACTGAAAAACATGACAAAATCTTCATCTGGACCTGCGGTTGGCGACGTGTCTGTGCGTCCACGACCAGCCCAATTGTATTGTTTAGAGATCATCCCCTGTGTCGCAGTGGCCGCAACACTGAGTGCATGACGCGCTGTCGAGGGACTTCCCACTGTCTGACGCCCGGGGCCAGAGTTTCCGGCAGAGATAACAAAAAGAACGTCATAAAGTTCGGTCAAACGATTGATGACCGTCTCCTGAACACCGTAGCCATCGTTCGTTGGGGACAACCCGCCCAATGACATGTTGATGATCTGAGCTCCGCTGCGGGCAAGGTCGATAATCGCGCGCGTTGCATTACATCCTGCATTGTTGGCACACACACGGTTGACCATCAGCTCAACCTCGGGCGCCACACCACGAGCCTGAGTGTCAATCGAATCATTACTGATCGTGCGCTGAGCGCCAATTATTCCCGAAACATGGCTTCCGTGATTACCGGGGTCAAAACCAACCAACGCGAGACGTGTGACTTTTTCAGTCATTTGGCCTTCATTCCCAACGGGAACTTCGACCTCCGAAAGAGACACGCCGATTTTTTCGCTCATGACATCAACGGTGGCCTTTGATTCATTAAAATCTTTCAGAGGTTTCACCGCGCTGAAATTTTTTGTGCCTGAAAAGTCGATGTATACGTCCTGTACGGCAGCATTTTCTGACTGAGTCACAAAGAAATAAAACTTATCATCCGTCTTGCCGTTCGCATTGATGTCGACTTTTTCGTCGTCATTGCCGAAGGCTGTCTCACTCAAAACGCCGAGCTGAACACGCCGTTCTGTAGACTCAATTGCACGCAAAAGATCTTCTGGAAGAATGAACTTTTCGTCCTTTATCGCAGTGAAGGGAAACTGCGGCTTGCCGTTTTC
>CAYWSV010000014.1:9127-31083 GCA_964460155.1 uncultured Oligoflexia bacterium
TTCATCTTGACTCAGAATAAGACCATTGATGGCATCAGGAGCAAGAAGCTCCCCGCTCATGAGCACTGAAACCGATCCCGAAGACTCCTGCAGATCAGAAGGCGATTCACGACTGACCTTGAGCTCGGCGCGCGAAGAAACAAAACCTGCCCCTTCGTTGGTAAAGTCTTTCATATACGAGATGCGTTGAGCTTTTGATCTCGAACTCTTAAAAGCGGGATGCGCATAGGTCACACCCGTATCTGTGACGCCCACACGCACGCGTTCGCCCGTTGGCTTTTGTCCGAGTTCGGATTCAACCGTTTGCAGAAACTGACTCACACCCATGCGTTCAAGACCGCTGAGTTGAGCGCTGCTGCTTTCAGTTATCGACTCTCTGTGACCACGACGTTCGCGCTTCACTGCATCGGGTTTAAAATTAAATTGCGAGCGGGGTACGATCAGAATATCGGCGTCAAGCCCCGAAATAGTGCGTAACTGAGGGTAATCCGAAACAGCAATCCATCCCGAAAAGTATCCAACCTCAGCCGCAAATTCAGCGGCCCGCAACGGAGCCTGCTTGGAAATCTTTTTCACAATTTGAGCAAGCAGAGCCTCGGTCTGCGCAATGCGCTGGGACTCTGGAAGCTTGAGCAAAGCAGCATTTGCTTGCACGCGGGCAAAGCCTGATTCAGACAAAAGTCCTTCAATGGGAATATAGGCTTTACCCTCGGCCGAATAACGCACAGGCACATGAGTCTCGGGAGTGAGCTCCAATCGTGTGCCACCCGTCGGCAAGGCCGGAAGATCTGTTTGGGGGAGTGTGGCTCGACCCTGCTCTGGTGCCTGAGTCAGCCCAGGAACCTCGTGGGTGAGTTTCTGCTCAGGCAGGTTGGGCTTCAACCAACTGCACGCGGTAAGCGAGAAAAAGCCAAGCAAACTGAACGTACGAAATGAATGACGACTCATACACGGAAACCCTCAAACTGGCCCAACGGCCAAGTGGTAAGGCTTTCCGGTTGAAAGATCAACCTGAATTTAGGGTCTGGAAGCAGAAAATCGGCCCTGAAAGCGAATCAAACTACTGCAGTGGGGCAGTATCGCTCGATTCACCGCGAACCTGCTGGGCGTAGGTCCGAATGCGCTCTGCAGTTTCAGCATCTGGCGCACCCGAGCTGAGAGCTTGTTCAGCCTGAGCAGCGAAACTCTTAGACTCCTGCTGCAAACGTTCTGCACTCTGCGAAAGAAGGGCACGAATCCCATCAACGTCGGCCGGATTCAAGGTCGGCGGAAGCTCGACAGCAAGCAGTGTTTTGGCAATATCCTCGGCCAAACGAGCTGCCTCATAGTAACCCGCAGAGCAATATTCCAATCCTGGAACCTCGCAAGCTGCAAGAAACAAAGTCTTCATTCTGTCGTAATCGCTGACCACCGTTTTGATCGCCAACGCAAGGTTCTTCTGGTTCTGGATATTGCGATTTCTGATTGCAGGAGAATCCAAATAAGCAATGCTGTATTTGGCTTTGGCTTGAAGTCTAAAACCTTCCTGCGAGACCGGCTTTAACGCCAACAATCGCGCCGACGTCTTGCGGGCCATAACATCAACACCTTGCCTGAGCTGAATAGATAGAATTTGCGAGCGCAGGTAGATCTCGTCATCTGCAGAGCTCACATATTTCATCATGCGTTCATACGCTGCAATGGCCTCGGCAGGCCGTCCGAATTTGAAGTGTGTGTCAGCAATCTCTTTTGCGATTTTGAGTTTTTCAGGATTGCTGTTGAGCTGTGCCAAATAATATTCGTAGTGAGCCACTGCGTTTGCGAAACGTCCAAGAGACTTGTGCATTTCTGCAGATTTGAGCCAAGCTGTGCGCTTGATTCCGTCTTGCGGATACTTCTTTGCAAAGTCTTCATAGTGCTTTGCAGCACGCAAAAATTGGGCGATGCCACGCGAGAGTTCTGCAGCCTGCCACATCGTTTCCTTGACGTATCCAGACGTCGGATAGCTCTTCATCAAGGATTCCATCTGCGTAATTGCAGAATCCGTTTTCTTGGCCTGAAGAAAGTTGCGCGCTGCAAGATCAAGCGCTGTTGCTGCGTTTTTATGATTCGAGAACTCTTTCTGGAACGCAACAAAACGATTTGCCGCTGCTTCGAACTGTCCTTGCGAAGACAGTTGTTGCGCATGAGAATACACGGCATTTTCAACTATGACTTTGAGATCTCTGTGCTGTGCTTTGCTCGGAACAATTTTCGTTTTCATGGCAAGCCGAGCAATTTTTTCGACGTAAACCCAATCTTTTTTCAATTCAGCCGTTTCAAGCAAGTAGCTTACCGATTCGCCGGCAAAACGACTGCGAGAATATTTGGTCATGGCTTCTTCGAAACGTTGCCGAGCCTGATTTTCTTGTCCAATAAGATGAGTGATGTGAGCTGCCTGATAAACAGATTGTTCGAGTTCCGGGCCTGTCACAGCCGTTCTCATTTTATCGAGTGTCACAATGTAAGCTTCGGCAATCTGCTGATCGCCCGACAGCTTGCGGTTGCGGACCAATTTTGGCTCAGCGGTAATTGCGAGCATTGATTCGCGCGCACGCAACGAAAAGCGCAACGACGCTAGCAAGACTTCTCTGTTCTTGGTTTGGCCTGCCAAGGCATCCGCACGCGATGCCACATCTGCGGCGCGTCTGCTGCGCCAGAGGAGTTCGATCACTTTAAGTGTCCAATCCTCTCTCGCGGCATAATCGCTCGAGTTCTGCGCGAAAAAATCGTGGAGAGAAACAAAGCGAGCAACACTTTCGCCATCAAGCTTCGCTTGGGCCTGAGCCAATGCCAGATTCTGTGTGTAAAGAATGCGGCCAGGTATTTGCGTATTCAACACATCACCCAAACGGATGACGCGCTGCCACTGTGCCTGTCCAGAAATTAAATCGCGCGCACCCAAATTGATATCAAGAATCCGCAATTCAAGAAGCGCATTAAATGATTTTGAATATTCACCCAGACTTTGAACATCTGCGTATATTTTTGCTGCACGACCGGGTTGTTTGGCAATGTTATTTAAAGCGACAGTTTCACCGTAAAATCGTGCAAAATCGATTGCTCCCGCGCCCTGCATTGCCTGCACGACTTCGGTATCAACATTCAAAGAATCACGCAGCAGTGCTGCTTGATTGAGTCTCAATAAAACGCGTGTCAGTAACGGTCCTGCTTTACCGTCGGACCGTTTGAAGCGGCCCATATCGCGCAAGGCTTCTTGGTAAAGGCCTGCCGCCGGGCCGTATTGCTTCTTAGTCATCGCCACTTCAGCCGACAAATATCGAAATGCCGCACGTGCAACAGGATCAGTTGCATGATTGGCCGCAAACTCCAGATTGCCAAACGAACTCGAAGTGCGTCCGGCTTCAAAATCCAAAATGATTCCGACAATCGCCACACTCTGCTGTTCTGGTGTTCGGCTTTGCCCAACAAACCTTAGAGCTTCCTCACGTGCCGTAGGGTCGCCTGCCTTCAGCCGAGAGATCAACTGGGTGACTCTCAGTGCGAGGACTTTCTCGTTCTTCGGAAAGTTCTTCATTAAACCATTAATGACGTTCACAATCTGACTTCTTGCAGATCGCACAAAATGCACAACATCCGGATAACGGGTGTCTGTGAGACCTGTCGCACGCAAATATTCAATATACATCGCCTGTTCTTCAAGAAGTCTGACCAGACGGAGTCCCACATTCAACGACTGTTGCGATTTTGCAGGCTGAAGTTTGTATTCCGCCTCGACCTGCCGAATCTGTACAGCACGCGTGGCCGCAGCTTGTGCACTGACATTGAAGGATTCAAAATCAGAACCAACAGCATCAACAAAATAAGCATAGGGCGGGTTGACGGGAGCTTTAAAAAGCGCGGGATATGAGGGCGTCCAGTTCGCTACAGGCGCAGCAGTAGGTCCGCGCACCGCTTTCTTTGGCGCCTTCGCGGAAAGTGAAACTTCACCTGTCTCAGCGCGAGCATCGGCAACCAGTCCTCCGAATGGAATTGAGGTCAGAGCGAGAATTGCCCAGACTGAAACTCCACGGACACGACGTTGAAAAACACTCATGAGCTTTCCCACTCCTCTGTCGCCATTCGCACGGTCAAAGCATTCGACAAGGTCTGCAATGAGCAGATGCCCCAACAGCGCAGTCGGGTTATCGGCTCACTCATCGAAAACCTTAGGGGAAATATCAAATCTTTGCCGAAGCAGAACACGCAAGCAATTCTTCAAGCTTTTGGAAATCATCGGGCGGGGAAGCCTCAAAGACCAGAGACTCTCCCGAGGCCGGGTGAGTGATTCCTAAAACCATTGCATGCAACATCTGACGCCGCGCCAAATCTCTCACCTTGGACCACAATCGTTTATCACGCATGAGCGGGGCAGCCTCGGATTCCGCAGGAAGAGCTCCTTGGCCGTAGACTCCGTCACCCAAAAGACCATGCTTGAGGTGGGACATTTGCACACGAATTTGGTGCGTTCGACCGGTGTAAAGCTCACAGGTCACTGCAGATGCCAATCCGTCTGCGAAAACGGCATCAACAATAACCCTCATTTTTGCGATTTTTCCCTGCCCCTCGGGCAACACGGCAAACTTCAGACGATTCTTGGGATCTCGACCATGCCACGTTTCGACCTGCTGTTCTTTGGGCGACGGACAGCCAAAAACGAGTGCACGATATCTGCGTAACTGGGCATGCTGTGCAAACTGGCGCGCGAGTTCGGTGAGTGCTCGCTGCGATTTAGCAACGACCATGACCCCGCTTGTGTCACGATCAAGCCTGTGAACAAGACCCGCACGCAACGGATCTCCCAAACTAGGAAGAGTGGCTCCGGTATGTGCCAAAACAGCATTGACGAGTGTACCGTCGGGCACTCCTGCCCCCGGATGAACAACCAGTCCTGCGGGCTTATTCACAACCAAAATATCTTCGTCTTCAAACAAGATCTCTAAATCAATTTTTTGAGCTTGAGGAACCAATGGTGCAGGTCGCAGAGCAGCTGTGTTGATGTCGATTCGCTCTCCTGCGTGCAAATTCCAAGACGCACGGCGATGTTTTCCCGAAACGTGCACGGCTTGAGCATCAATCAATTTTTGAGCGAAAGACCGGCTCGGAATGAATTCAACAAGCCGACACAGAACAACATCCAAACGCAGTCCGACGCAATCGAGAGGAACATCGAAAGACTCAACAGCGGAATCAACCTCCGCCAATTCAGTCACCGACTCATCTCCACTTGCTCAGCTGCGTCGCGTTCGCGATTGGATACGCAGACGAGACCGGTAGTTTTCAGTAATGGCATCAATAATATCCTCGCGCTTGAGGTTCAAATAGCGCAGGTATGACACCAAAAAACCACGGAAGTAAACAGCCGCCGGCAATTGCTCGTAGCGGTCGGACTCGATGGCCAAAAGATATTTTCTGGGGATCTTGGTTCGTACCGACATCTCCTCGACGCCGACACCCATTTCCTCGCGGAGCTTCTTCAACAAACTACCGGTAATTTGTTCGGCAGAGTCAATGATGTTGTTCATCATATTCACAGACTCAGGAGTCATTGCTGCCCGAGCACACACATCAACAACATCTTTATCACCTTCACCCACAAGAGTCTTGAGACGTCGTGGAGGGTGATAAGCCGATGGCTCACCAGACCTCACAGGGGTAACAGCATCAAGTTCTTGATGAGGACGATGCTCACGCATTGAGGTCCGATGCGAGGAAGACGCGTTTGAACCAGTCTTCTGCGGATTGAATGCACCTTTCAGCTCTGGCAGATCGAGTGCACTGAGCGGCGCCGAAGGCATTGCGCCTGTACCCTGATTGTTGCGTTTGAGGTACAGAACGTTTCCGTCTTCATCGAGACGAGAAATCGAATCACCATTCAGCTGAGGCAAAAGCAAAGCCGAAACGACACAGTCTTCCGACTCATTCACGCTGGCTTGTTCAATTTCTGTCAATAAAGCACGGTAGGCCCAGTCGAGCTCTTCGATATCGAGCTCAGACGACTTGCCATTCTGAACGAGTCGATCACGGGTTTTACGGTAGCTCTGATGAACATTATCCAGAGTGAGTTCTCCGGACAGTCCAACAATTTCGGCCGGAGTATTTGCGACTCTCTCGCCCATATTCTTCTGACCCCTATTAACCCATTCCGCTGACATTTGCATGATGTGTCGCTACCGGTTCAAATCGTGTTGATAAAGTCTTGGCAATATTCATTAGGCCTTGAGCAACGGCCGAATCCGGAAAATCGACGCACACCGGGCGTCGGTTGCGGAGCGATTTCCAAACGACGTCATCGAAGATTGCCGAACCCAAATATTCCGCGCCAAATCCAAAATACTTTTGGCTAATCTGAGTTATCGATGAACCGATTTCAGCATCAGCACTTGTTCTCACCTGATTCATCACAACACCCAGATGAGTCATTTGAATCAGCGAAAGAATCTTCTGGCCGATTTCAGGTTCCTCGGCTGCAAATTTCTGAAGTTGAGTCAGCGGAGGTGTCGCAAATCGAGGGTCTCCCAGACCTGCCATCAGCCGCTCAGCAGCCTCTTCTTGGTGAATGGCCTTCACAATACTTTGCAGCTTTCTGTAAAGAACACTCTTCAGAAATACATATGCATTTTCGATGGATGTTGGCTCGGGCACGACGACCACAATCCCCGCATGAGAGAAAATGAAAAAGTCGAGCGTATTGACGTGAGTCCCGGCACCCAAATCGAGAATAACGTAGTCAACATCTAGTCGTTGCAGACGGCTAATGAGTCGAATTTTCTGCGCCGCCTGAGGACGAATCTGCTGCCAAAACTCTTGGCCACCGCCATAGAGAGTCAGTCCGGGAACACCTCCCGACACAGCAACGTCTTCAAGATTTTCAACTCGTCCGCTTACGAAATCGAAAAGTCCGACTTTCGGGCTTGGAACGCCGAGGCACGTATGCAGGTTGGCCGCTCCGAAGTCCAAATCAACAAGCGCAACGCGATATCCAAGTCGTGTCAACGACACAGCGACGTTGGCCGAAAGAAAGCTCTTGCCAATTCCGCCCTTGCCGCCACCAACGGAAATGATTCTTGGACCCGACGGTGTCCGGCTCGTTTGAGCCGTGCGCAGGCTTTCGTTATGCGAACCATTCTCGCCGTGTCCCGAATCACCACCGAAAGAGCCGGTGTTCCGACTGGCTGCTGAACGTTGCGCCGCCGTTTCCCGTTCTTCTGGAACGGCAACAGCTACAGCTTCAGCACCTCGTGCAGACGCTAAATATTCTGCACGGGAGAGAGTTGAAATCTCCACGGCCGGCCGAACTGCTTCGGCGAAGTTCTTTGCAAGCGCCTGCCTCGATTCACGAGCAGGGCGCTTGAACATTCCTCTTGAAATTGAAGAAAACATTCCTCAACTCCCATCCTCAGGATATTAATCAATCACAAATCAGACAGTGCTCTTCGATGGTATCAGCGTTCTCATCACCCCTCGCGGGGTTTGCAGCTTTTTTGGCTCGGTGACATTTTCCCAACAGGCGTTGGGAGATCTGGTCGTCAAAATAACTCCCTCAGCGGGAGCTGGATTTTTCCAAATTGACCAGATTCGAACGGGTAATCCGCGACTCGCTCACGTATTGGGGGTTATCTTTGGCGAGCAGCAGGAACCTCTTGTAAAAGTAGGTCGCCTTGCTTTTGTCGGTGGTCTCATAAATTTGGCCGAGCAGAAAATAAGCTTCCTCTGTCTCGGGGTCGGCCTTCACTGCCCTCTCGAGCCGAACTGTTGCGCGGTTTTTTTGTTTGGATTTGAGGTCACATTTAGCCGCACCGACGAGTGCAGAAGCAAGAAAGGGGCGCGCTTTGAGAATATCGCTATACAAAGGTTCTGCCTTAGAACATCTGTCAGACCCAACATAAGCTTCTGCCAAAGCGTTCATTAGCAATGTACGCTCGGTGTCTGCACTCACTTTGTCTTTGCTCTGAACATTAAATTTAGCTCTCTCTACACTCGAAAGCAGAACCTGCACTTCATCAAATTTCTTTTGCTTGTTCAGTATGCTGGCGAAAATAAGCTTAATTTGCAGATCATCGGGATAGTTGCGATGCAAACGTTGAGCAAGGTTAAAAGCTCTATCCATTTGCCCAAGCCTAAAGTGGGTCCACGCCAGCGCTTTCAAAACGCGTAGATCCTTGCCATTGATTTTTGAAGCTTTGGTATAGGCTGTGAGGGCATTCTTGAAATCACCAGATCCGCGTGATGCCTCACCAAGAAAATAAAAGACCTCAACATCCTGCTTATATTCTTCCTGAACAGTCGCAAGAGTCTTGTATGCGCGTTTGTAATCGCCAATTTTTACAAGAACGATTCCAAGATTCCGCTTGGCGGAGCCATTGTTTGGATCCACCCGCAAGGCCGCTTCATACTGGGTTGCAGCAGCCGAAAAGTCGCCGCGCAGTGCCGAGGCATTTCCCTCGATCAAGAATCTTGTCGTTTGCTGTGCTTTGTTTGTAGTTAAACAAGACACAAGGAAAGACATCGAAAGTGCAACAAGGGCAAACTTAATCCTGTTTACATTTCGAATGATTGCCATCAATCATCCCTCCGCGACTGAAAATCGCCAAAATTGAAGTTGCGCGATGCCGTACTTGCGCTCGTCTTCAAGCGTCCAAAGTGCTGCATCCGGTTGCTTCACAAGACGTCCGGCTTTCATTTCGAGAACAACCAAACATCCATCTGCGCATGCACCCGTGAGAGCGAGATCTCTCAACGCCTCATCATACCAAGCGGATTGATAGGGAGGATCTGCCAACACAACGGACACCTGCGAGGCAGATTTTGCATCGCGACCCGAACGCGAATCAGCAACCTGACGCAGAAAGTTCTCGACATTCGCGTTTACAAGCGAGTAATTTTCAGGGGGAATCCCAAGAGTCTTCAGATTTTCAGCAATAACTTTGCATGCCGCGGCAGATTGCTCAACAAACGTGACGTGGGTTGCACCCCGACTGAGCGATTCGATACCCAAGGCTCCGCTACCGGCAAACAAATCCCACACAATTGCACCATCAATTTCAGGTGCTAACATGTTAAAGAGACTCTCCCGAGCCCGATCAGATGTGGGACGAGTCACCTCTGTTCCTGGCAGAGTTTTGAGGAGACGACGCTTGTACTTGCCTGCAATCACCCGCACCTGTGTGTTCCTTTACTTCGATGGACGTCGAGATTGATATGAACACATCAGCAACGGGTTCGTCCACTCTGCAAAAAGTTCAAATCAATCCACACGTGGAACCTCACGGGAACTACTCCATCGAGTGGTCCTACCACTTCCCAATGAGCCCGGGGCAACGGATTGAAAGTGAGTTTGAGCTTATCTTCCCAAGCGACAAGGTCCCTGGATCTGCGCGTGATGCGCTTTCAACCGCCAACCTTTCAACCACGCGGCTGAGCTTTGCCGACAGCGCTTCGTCTGTGCGTTTTCAGTCGCTGATTTTTTACCGCGACACTCTCTGGATGTTGGGTGTTCTGGGCAAAGACTCACATCACGACGAAAGTTTAGAGACTGATGTTGTTCCTCGTGCGCGTAAATTCTTTCTACATCGAGCAAAAGACTACTGGAGCGATGCATTTCTGCCGCGTCTTGGAATTATTTTTCAGTCAGACCTCAAGCGTTGCCGTTCTCAAATTAAAAGAATTTTATTGAGCAGCGATGTCGACAAAGGCACTTCATGGAATGATTATTGCATTGCAAAACGTGAACTCCTTTCGAGTCTGAGGTCAGCTTTTCGTATTGTTATGGCAAACCACATCTGGGATGCCCTGTGTGCCAAAGAACATGAGGCGCAAAAAAAATTGCCTGATTCTGAAAAATTGAAACATCAGCACGACGATTTTACTTTTCAACTCTCTGAACTAACAGAATTCGTCCTCATGCTCGCAACGCAAACCATTGGAGAGCTGCAGAGTCTTTTTAAAGATGCGTATGAAGCCTATGAAAGTCACTTTGCCGTTATTCGTTCGGGAAGCATCAGTGCGAAAAGCGAACTTGATCAGGCAATTGAACGCACAAAATCCAACGTAAGGCGAGTTACTGCAGAGCAAAACTGGCTCTCTGAATGGGCACGAATTGTCAGCGAATGGAGGTTATTGTGTAAACTTCCGTCGCTGGCTGATGTTGCTTCCGATCCTCAAATGGCAGCCGACTATTTCGAGCGCCTGCGGGAACTGAAACGCTTGCACTATAATTTTTGGGATTTGAAGACTGATTTCATTCCGAATGACAAAAAGGTGGACTTTTGGATTGGTGCGAGTGCTGCGGCCGTTTCGGCAGCCTTTGCCTTTTTGGGGCTCGCATTGTGGATCCGGTATTACGGTCTTGACCCCACTTCTCTCCAACAGAGTGGTGTTGTTGCCCTCACTTTGCTGGCCATTGGCAATATTGTTGTCTACGTTGCGAAAGACCGTCTCAAAGAATGGATCAAAGACCGATTGCGTGCACGTTTCACATTATCGGCAGGTAAGTGGCTCGGCCAGTGTTATCAGGTCATCAAAGATAAAAACACAAAGTCAGTGCACCGCATTGAGGTGGCAGCTGTCGAACGCGAAACTCGCTGGGACAAGGTTAAAGCAGGATTATCGTTCCGCGTCTGGGAATCCTTTCACATTGCTCCCGAAGCATCGGAAACCGCCGCACGAATTATCAAACAAACATGGCGTCTGCCTTTGGATGAAATCTTGCACAGCATGGATGACTCACGCCACATTCTTAAATTGCCGTCTCTTGACGGAGTCCCTCGCGAGGTCATGGTTAAGAAAAGAGCTATATTTCAATATCGCTTTGTCGTCCGCGTTTACGACTGGAAAAACCGCGAAATGACTCTTCAAGATATTGCGCAACAAGGCGGCCGAATTCTCTCATCCGGCGATAAGATTATTTCGGTTGAGGCTCACAATTCCTGAGTTGTTCATTGTGTAAAGCCTGATTCCAGAGCTCGAAAATTTCGCGTGTTGCCTGAGTATCAAACTCGAAATCATCTATCCGGCTCACTGGAACCAACCCTCGTACCGATGACACGAGCGCACACGCAAGAACATCCTTGTATTCACCCACCTTCAAAGCCTGCCAACGGATTTCATGACCCAGAGCACCAAGAGCGTTTTGCAAACACAGCAAAGTCGTTCCAGGAAGCACGTTGTTTTCCTGAGGTGCTGAGCACAGAACTTTGTCTTTTCGGCTCATCCAAACAAAACTTGCAGTCGTTGACTCTGAAATCTCTCCATTTGGATTCACCAACAACGCATCATCAAAGCCTTCAATCACGGCATCATCAAGGCACATCAAGTTCCACAAATATGAACAGCTTTTTATGTCGACAAGTTCTTTCGAGCGTGCATCCGGGCAAACCTTCAAAGCATAGCCGCGCATACGAAGTTCATCGCTCGGCCCTTTGGCTGTTCTGCAAATCACAATCACCCGCGACGAATGCAGAACCCCCTTTTCATCGCGCAAAGGCTGTAAAGAAAATCCATCGCCACCAGTTAAGATCAAGCGGATAGACAACTTTTTCCATGCCGGTTCGGGGTTGTTCTGCTTAAAATGATGAACGCACTCGTTTATCGCACCACGAAGCACATCTTCTGCTGGACATGCGAGTCGAGCTCGCAAGGCTCCTGCGCGTAAACGCGCGAGGTGCGCATCCCACAGCACGAGTGCACCATCCAGAGCTAAAAGGGTTTCAAAAATGGCATGGCCAAAAAGAAAACCACGGTCAGTGACGGGAATCACTGCAGCTTCCAAGGAGCTTAATTTTCCATCAAGCGAAACCGACCCTTTCAGCACGCACCCTCCAACTCGCCAATTACTTGACAGGCCCATTCGATAACCAAAACAACTGCCGCAACTTGGCAATTCATCTATGATAGCGGCAGAACAGAATCATCTCGCAAAGAGGAACTCAAATGCAACCTCAACATCGTCAGAAGGCAGCGATTGCCATTTTGTCCGGATTCCTCATTGTCTCGCAAATCAGCTGCAAACAGCGCGCTTTCAATTCTGGCTCTAGTCCGGATAAGGAGACGTCGAACCTCTCGTCTTTTAATACATCGGAGCCTCGGTGTGATGTCATTGTCGCTGGCGGCTCAACAGCAGCACTGGCTGCGGCTCTGGCATCGGCTCGCGAGCAACGACTGACTTGCCTCCTCGAACCCACAGACTGGCCTGGCGGACAGATGACCTCTTCGGGAGTCAGCGCCATTGACTTCTCACACATCACTTCAAACGGAATTCGTCTGGGCCCAGAAAGTCAGCGTGCCGAGAATCTCGAGAAGACGTTCTACACATGGATGCAATCCCTGACGGGTAACCCGGGAGGATGTTGGGTCTCGGACAAATGTTACGAGCCAGCTCCTTTCGTTCAGAATCAAATTAACCCCACACTCGCGGCTGAACCAAATCTAAAAGTCTTTTTGAATACGGTCGTTAAATCAGCTGAAACAAAAGAGCGGCGCATCGTTTCAATCAAAGCAATTCAGCGCACACCTGTGAGCGGAACTGGCTATGAGCGTTATTTCTCAGAAGACATTGCCGATTGGTATTCACCCGCGAACAGCGAAAAGTTTACGAAAAAAACTCTGACATTCACTGGGCGCGAAGGTCAGATGCCTATCTTTATTGACGCGACTGAATTTGGAGACCTTCTTGTTCTTTCCGGCGCACCATGGCTGCAAGGAATCGAAGATGCCGACGGCAGTCTGAAGAATGATGATACGTGTGGGCAGGCTACGGTGTATCCGATAGCGGCCGTGCTTAACGCTCAGCCCGTATCTGAGGGACCTAATCCTTTTCCAGTGAAGCATCCGAATTTCTACAATTTCAAAACGACATCGCGTCTGTTTTCGTGGTCAGAAATCTGGACTTACAGACGCCTTAAAGGAAAGTCCGGTACGGGCCCCATGGCTGGCGACATCTCGATGCAAAACTGGAATCCTGGGAACGATTATCCTTATGGATATTTGTTTCTCACGAAAGAAAAAACTCTTGCTCAAAAATCGGATTGGGTTGGCGGGGTAAGTATCGACACACTGCGTGAAGCCGAAAGACATGCGATTGGTTGGTACTACTACTTCAAATCAAAAGCTCCCGCCGAATTTGCTGGTCGAATTGGACGTGCATGGAATATTTTCGGAACGGGTACGGGGCTCAGCAAAATGCCTTATTTGCGCGATACCCGCCGAAGTATCGGTTTGAATGATTTCGTTCTCAAGTTTGAAGATCTTGCCTCAACCAATCGCAAGGACATTACCGGTGAGCAATTCAAAGACCGGGTCGGAATCGGTTCATACGTTGCCGATTTTCATGGTTTGGAAACATGCAAGCTACCGGCGTACATGAACCGGAGCGAAACTCTCCCGTTTTTCATTCCATTCCGAGCTCTCACCAACAAGGATTTCGACAATTTCCTTGTCGCTGGAAAAACGATGGCTCAATCTTTTCATGCGAACGCAGCAACCCGATTGCACCCCATCGAATGGCACTCGGGAATTGCGGCCGGCGTCGCTGCTGCGCACATGTTTCAATTCCAAATCAGTTCCAAGCTAGCGCTCGACAACATCAAAGACATCCAGACACGTATTTCAAGACATCAACCCATCAATTGGACGTTGGGTACACGGGTGTATCCATGAGCGAGGCAACCGAAAACGTTGCCCCATCTGGCCCTGCGCAAAGACTGCTCGTGGTGGATGACGAATATGAACTTAGAAATCTTCTCGCTCTGAAGTTCGTAAGGTCTGGCTTCGAGGTCGACCTTGCTGCCAATGGTTCAGAAGCAGTCGAACTGATGAACAAGTCAGACTATCTTGCTGTTTTGTGTGATTTGAATTTACCCGAAAACATCAAGGGCAGAGATCTCTACAAACTGCTGGTCAACGCGAAAAAAACATCAAAATTCATTGCCATTACCGGCTACGCTCAAGACTCACCCGAAGTTAAAGCAGCTCGTGCCGAAGGCATTAAATATGTTTTTTCAAAACCACTTCAGATGCGAGCGATTCTCAGCATTCTCTCTGAGTCAACGTGAGCTCACACCCGCGGATTCGAACGTAGCCATCGTCCGCAAAAGCACATCAGCATCCTGAAGCAAGCCAGCTGCAAGTGCTGCTCCACTTCCCTCACCCAGACGCAAACCCAATCGTAAAAACGGCGTCAGACCCATATGCGTCATGAGCTCTGCATGAACCTGCTCGGCACTTTCATGACTTGCCAACAACCACTGCGCAAAAACCTTGTCCGCAACAGCCAAAGGTGCAACCGCAGCAGTCACGATAAGTCCATCGAGTAAGACCATCACACCGCGCTCTGCGGCTCGCCACGCAGCACCTGCAAGAGCACTGAGTTCGGCACCACCCGCGTCCTGCAGAATTGCTTGAGCCCACAGCATGCTTCCACGAGGATGTTTGGAAACAAACTCAGAAGCACGCTGTACTGCTTTCGTAATGACCGATGTTTTGCGCGCAAGACCCTCGTCATCGACTCCTGTGCCACGACCAGCGCAAGTTTGCGCAGATAGTCCAGTAATTAAGGCTGCGAGCACAGAAGCAGGCGTTGTATTGCCAATACCCATTTCACCCAGTGCAATGACGTCGCACGGCTCATCCTGCAGCATGAGATCCACACAACGTGCACCTGCATCCCAACACCACGCGTGTGCTTCAGGGGTGAGTGCGCTAGTGGTGGTAATGTCGCGCGCACCCAGAGCAAAGCCATCTGAGGGAAACCGATGATGCAGATTTGCTCGCTCGAGTTTTATTCCGGCACAGGGTTGAACGGAAAGAATATCATTGAATCCTTCTGCCACTCCGACATCGCAAACAAGCATGGGTGCATTGCGACGCGCAGCTAACCGGCTGATCGCTGCACCACCCGTAGCGATATTGGCGACCATCTGTGGGGTGACTTCTGGCGGGTAAGCACTGACACCGTGCAAACGAGCAACAGCATGATCGCCTGCGAATAATAAAAATCCAACGCGCAAAGGATTCGCCGATTCAACGCTGCGTTGTGCATGAATTTTTAAGACTGGGCGAAGCAACGCATCCAATGCACCAGCCGGCATTGTGAGCTGCTTATACCGACTAAACAATTGGCTGCTCTCTGGTTCCCGAGGCGGTTTGAACGGCTTGCAATCAACAGTCGTGCGGCTCATTTTCTCACTTCCTGAGGGGAGCTAGATGCTGTTCGAAAATCTTCTCGGCATCCTCGGGCTTCACATTTTTGTGCCAAACTCCCTCGGGATATACGACAAGCACATTGCCGAATGCACACTGCCCCAAACAACCCGCCTTATTTACTCTCACTCTCTTGCCCAAACCTGCATCAGCCGCGAGTTTTTTAAGGGTCGAGGTCAGCTCGGTGGCTCCCTTAGAGAAACAACACCCTCGAGGATCACCCTCCGGACGCTGATTTTCACAGACAAAAATGTGTTTTTCGTAAAGGCTCATAGTCATTCCCGCTATCCAATGAGTGTCCCAAAACCGTGTAGAAACTAGTCACTGTCTAATTATTTGCCAAGTGTATTCGCGAACTTTTCCCTTGACCGACGATTCAATTTACAGAAAAAGACGGTCTGGACACGCTTTTGGCGTGTTTCTATTGCCACGCGTCAGGCTCGATCCTTTGGCCCGAAGCTTGCTTCGAGACGCGTGTGAGGAGGAGTGTCGATGTCTGTCGGGACTTTCAACAATCCAAGTTTAAAACTGCGCGTCACAGCAGGTGTGCTGACACTTGTGGCCAGCCCCTCGGTCTTTGCTCAGACCGAAGCTGCAACAGCTGCGCTGAAAGCGACTCAGACACTTCCGACCACCTCAAATACTCGGGCTCTTCCTAAAACATCGCTGTTCATGAATCCGCCTCCTCAGATACCCGAGGCTCAACGCACAATCGGCGTGACCGACGTTCTTGGACGCGCATTCAATAGAGATGACCTGAGTAGCTTGTACGGCGCTGGAGGCTTTGGCGCCTGCGAAACAAGCAGCCGCATTCCATCTTTTTTTGAAAAAAATTACAGCAATTTTGCAGCCTCATGCATGGAAGATTTTCGCAGCAGGCAAGCAATTTCCTTTGATGAGCGCTTCCGTGCAAACCCAGACTCCGAAGGCATTGCCGTGTCACCTCTTGGCGGAGGAGTTCAGTGGGCAAGCATCAGTTCTGCTGCACGCCAACGACTTCTCCAACGCTCAATTAACGATCTCGCAAAGAAAAACAAAACTCTTGCAGACATCATGCAAGGACGAATCTCTCTAGACTTCGGCTTTGGACAATTCTTCTCTCGCGGGAGCAGCGCACAGGCAAACCCCGAGCCTGCTCGGCCACGTTACGTTGTTGAAGTTATCGACCCGACTCCGGAAAGACGGGCAAAAGATCGCTCTCGCGTGGCAAGTTTAGGACGCATTCCTGAAACAGGCATCCGCAAAGAAGGTGTTTGGTACGTCCAAAAACCAACGCGTGCCCGCCGCACTTTAAAGGAAACGTTTGAGCCTGCGGCTCCTGTGTCATCGTCTGAAGAATCGTTGATTCCAACCAACATGGTTGCGTCGGACGCCAATTCAAACGATTCAATGTCTTCTCTGCGTTATATTTCAAGACAAGCAGGACTCTCTGACCTGCCTTTCACGAAAGTGAATATGCGCGCCGAGCGAAGACTGGTTGAAGGAAAAAATCAATTCGCTTTGCGCGCCACGGAATCACAAGATTTGTTCTTTGCAGAGATCCCCGATGTCCGGCAGCCAAGTTCAGCATCCATTGTGTGGGGATATAAAATCCCATGGAAAAAACATGCTGTAGCGGTGCGCATAGACGAAGGCGCACAAGAAAAAGTGACGAGTTATAGCTACAAAGTTGATGACTCAAATAGATCAGAGCTCAACTACAACCATAAAAACAATTCTTTGAGTGCTGGATTTTCAGTCTCGTTCTGAGCCGAAGTGGTGAGAAACCCCAGGTGAGAGGAAAAAGAGCACAGAGAAACCCACTTTTTTAAAGTGGGTGCCGCTGTCTGACTCTTCAGGCTTCCCTCTATCGCACAAAGTCGGAGGGCGTGCACACCGAGACAGTTTTGGCTCCCGTGTCTTACGTTGTAGGTTCACCGGCATATTAACCAAGCTCACCTGAGGCAGCCTTAGTATCACCCTGTCCGGATTTGCCCGTCAAGTGCAATCTTTTAGTCACCTGTCGAAGAGTTCGCCGAAATTTTGCCCACATCTGTCTGCCTGTCAGACACCCCCCTCAAGTTTCGACACAGTCTGCCGAAAATTTAGACAGTCCAAGCATGAGGAGGGTCGGCATGGCCGAAGGTGCAAATGTCATGAATTACGAGGAATTTGAACGTCTACACGTCGTTCGGAGACTTCGGCAGATTGTTGGTAACTGGTGGAAAGTCCAACTCAATTTCACTGACGCACGGGGATTCCTACGCGGCGTACCCCAAGGCAAGTTCTTCAATCCTGCCAACCGTGTTTGCGCATTCATCACGCAGAACAACGACGGCTTCAAAGATTGCATGGGAACAGCACGCACGACCACCTATGCCAACAGCGAATCCTCCGGTGCACGCGCCGGAAACTGCCATGCAGGGTTCAGTACACTGACGCTGCCTCTGAAAATTGATGGCAAGTATATGGGATGTCTCTTTGCCGACGGCTTTCTTATGCAAGAAACGGCCGACGAACAAAAACGCCAACTGCGGTCCTACTTGAAAAACAAATTCCCCAACGACGCAGCAGGACTTGAAAGCTATATCGATTCACTGCCTGTTCTTAGTAAAAAAGAAATCGAATACCTCACTGAACTTGTCGACGTGGTCATCGAAGAAGTCGTGACTCTGCGCAAGACACTCAGTGAATCGGGTGAACGACTCGAAGCCCTCTCTCAGGAATTGTCTGAGAAATGGGACTTCGGAAAAATGGTTGGACGCTCGGCACCCATGGTGAAATTGTTCAAGTTGCTCACCAAGGTTTGCGAATCCGATGCAACAATTCTTGTGACAGGCGAGAACGGCACAGGGAAGGAAGGAATTGCACGAGCCATTCACTTCAACTCCAAGCGCAAAAAACAGAACTTCGTCGTTCAAAACTGCGGTGCACTCAACGACAACCTGCTTGAGTCCGAGCTTTTTGGTCATGTGAAGGGCGCCTTTACAAGCGCTATTAAAGACAAAAAAGGCCTGTTTGAACTTGCCGACAAAGGCACACTCTTCCTCGACGAAATCGGCGATACTTCGCCGGCCATGCAGGTAAAGCTCCTACGTGTTCTTCAGGAAGGTACATTCATTCCCGTTGGTGGCACCGAGCAGAGAAAAGTTGACGTCCGCATTCTCGCGGCAACCAACAAGAACCTCGAACAGATGGTTAAAGATGGCACCTTCCGCGAAGACCTTTACTATCGATTGAACGTTATTCCGGTCAAAGTTCCACCACTGCGCGAGCGCAAAGAAGACATTCCGCTGCTCGTGAGCAAATTCCTCGAAGACTACGCCAGCGCTACAAACGCTCCACGCAAAAAGATGTCGCGCGAGTGTCTTGAAAAGCTCGAAATGCACGATTGGCCCGGAAACGTTCGCGAGCTTCAAAACGAAGTCGAGCGTCTGTGCGTTCTTGCAGGCTCGGATTCTGAAATTTCGGGTGAGTTGCTCTCCGACAGAGTTAAAGTCAAGAAAGAGGAGAAATTCCCCGGTCTGCGTGTGGATGGCAAACTCAAAGACTCTATTGAAGAGCTTGAGCGTAAGATGATTTACGAATGCCTCATTCGCGAGAACTGGAACAAGTCGCGTGCAGCCAAAATTCTTGGTATAAGTCGTGCAGGTCTGATTATGAAGTGTGAAAAATTCGGACTCGACAAACACGACGACTACAAGAAAGCAGCAGGGGACTAAACGCGTGGCTCGAGAGCCCGATAAATCGAGCCGCAAGGCAAAAAAGATTGAGGAGTCGCGCGAACTCCTCAATTCTTATTTGGCGAATGTGGCACTGATGCTCTCTGCTCCAGTCCGTCTTGTGATCCTAAATCAACTCGTTCAGGCGCCTCGCACCGTTGAAGAACTCAGTGCATCCACCGAGCAATCGATGGCAAACGTCTCCCAACATTTGGCCAAGCTCAAATCAGCTCAGCTGGTGCAGGTTCGTAAACAAGGCCTGCAGCGTATTTATTCACTCAGCTCACCAGCCGTGCAAAAAGTTGTTTTGGCCCTTCAGGAGTTGGCTCGCGAGATTTCAACCGACGTCGTGACAGCCGAAGAAACACTCGTTGCACCAGAATTACGGGCAACCCAAGACCTGCAGCGCATTCTTTCTGATGTTGCGGCAAATCGCGCAGAACTGATTGATGTGAGAACTCCTCATGAACAATCATCAACACCTGTTGGGCTTGCAAAGCAGATTCCCGTCGAAAATGATGCTGACCTCGAAAAACTTCTTCAATCTGCGTCCAAAAACAAACCCGTTTATGTTTTTTGCCGTGGTGCCTATTGCGTCACAGCTTCGCGCGCAGCCGAATATCTCAGAGCACAGGGTGTGCAGGCATGGTGCCTACGAGAAACCGCACTCGAACTTGAATTCGCAGAACACCAAGATGTGTCTTTACAAGAGTCATCTCCCAAAAAATCCAAACCCGCAGGAGCCGAGAAAACAAAATGAAAATCTCTACTCAGCTTTTCAAACCTGCTCTTTGTCTTTTTTCAATCAGCGTTCTCATCTCGGGATGTCAGCAACGCAAATTCAATAGTTCAGAGGTCAGCAGCCAACAACTCTCGTACTCTGCAGACGTCAACAAGTTCCTTTCTCAAATCGAAACAAAAACCAAACCGGGTTTCAAATTCGATTGGAAGCGCATTGCGGCAGCCGTGGCTCAGGCCGAAGCTAAAATCAATGCACTGCCACCACAACTCGCAATCGAAGACCAGCCTCTCTCAAATTTGCCTGCAGGTCTCCCTTCAGAATTTCAAACAGCTTTCGACACTCTCCTCAAATCTCAACAAAACAAAGGCCTCGCCAAAGTTAAGCGCCGCATTGTTCTTGAGCAGATCATTGAACAGATCGTTGAAGCACAAAACGGCAAAGGTCAGAGCAGTTGTGCTCTTGGCTCAGATGGAAAAAATCCACGCGCAATGGCGTTGAACGCATTTCTGAAAGAATTTGTCATCTACAAATATGGTCGTCCGCCAGAGCCTCTGCCAGATGCCTTTCTCACAGCTGTGCCATTTTATGGTCACTTAGTTGAAAAAGAATCACCATTCCTCGACATCGCTTTTGCCCCAGGTGGAAGCATGGCACATAAGTCTGCACACAGCGTTAATGTGCACGTCATGGATTTCTTTGAGCTCTGGTTGGCTTGTGAGGAGCAAGGCAGCACGTGCGGCGGCGTGAAACTCAAGGACCTCACCATTTATGTTGGTCTTCAAGGAATCGTCGAAGCTCTGCCATCTTTGAAAAAAGAGGTTGAAGACAACAGGCGCATCGTCACCACCAAAGCTGGTACCGACGAAGCAAGCAAGGCCCGCAAGGCGCTTGAGGCTGGTGAAGCAGACCTCATTCGTGCAAACAAAATGTTCACTAAGAGAACCGTGAAATCACTCGACTGGAGCAAAACCGAATTCCAAAATGGCACGGCACTCTGGGATGTGTTTTTCGATTTTCAGAATCTTTCAGACGAAGCATTCAAAGAGTACAAATCGATGCGTGCTAAGCGCAATCTCAAATCCGACGAATATCTCGCATTGTCGATGCGCACGGTCGCCAATCCGTTTCACATGGGCAAACCCGAAGTTCTCAAAGCACTGTTTCCGTGTTCGGGTTGGAACTAAGACGAATTGACTGAGGTGTCGCATGGCTATTAAATTTGCCTCGCTTGCAGTGGCCGTTTGTGTTCTTTCCGGATGTCAGCTTTTTAATTCCAAGAGCCAGCTCCGCACCAACACTTCCGAAAACAACGATAAAATTCTCGCCGACACTATCGCATTGGGGCTGAGTTACCCCTACGAGCGCGAATCAGGCTCATACCTTTTCGTGAACGGAACGCCCTATCCATATGAATCTTTGGGCAAGGACCCCCTGACAGACGGCACGCTGAGAGTGGGTTCAAAGGTGATTCAGGTTGACACTTTTCTCAACGAACTGAACAAGTCCAAAAAGCAGGACAAGCCCCAACCATTGAGTTCCAGAACACCGATCATTGCCTACGGATCAAATGCAGCCGTGAGTGCATTGACTCGAAAATTTATGAGCGAGAAATTCGCACGCGGCTGGGCAATTATTCCGGTTCTGAAAGGTGTTCTTAAAAATTTTGAAATTGTTCACGCTGCGCATTTTGTGCCTGTGAACGGAAGTTTCCCCGCAGGAATCGCATACTCATCGGGAGCCGAGAGTGAAGTATGGGTCACCTATCTGGATGCTCAAGAAATGGAACGCATGCATGCATCCGAAGGCATAGATTCTGATTCACCAGAATCATGGTATTCCTATGGCCGCCTCGACAACATCAAGATTCAAATTCCGGGCTGGCGCGAACTCACTTCGGCATTTGTTTATATCGACAACTATGGTGCTCTCAAGATTCAAGGCAAAACCGCCGCGCTTGCAAAAGTTCCAGCAACACCCAAATCACCCAAAGTGACCATGGAGGATGCACTCGAATCCTCGGAAGATATTTTTCAAAAAACTCCCGCATCAGAAGTTGCCGCGCGTCGATGCACTAAGTGGTCGGGTGTTGAAAAAAGAGTGTGCGAAAATATCGTTGATGCCTGCGCCCGTGATGAGCGCACAGAGGCGTTGACCAAAGACAAACGCACAGAGCCTTGGTCGCTTCCCGAAGCCAGTGGAATAAAATTCACCCGCCTTGCTGGTTCAGACAAAGCGGGCCATCCCAAAGCCTTTCCTGATTCTCTGCGCTGTGCGCGTGCAGGCCGCTAGTTCTACGC
>CAYWSV010000014.1:31093-33075 GCA_964460155.1 uncultured Oligoflexia bacterium
GCTGGGCTCAAACAGAGCAATCGAGCCGGCCGGAAGATTGCGCGCCAACCGCGCGGCAACAGCAATCCCACCAGTTCCACCACCAACAACAATGACCTTAAAGTGTTTCATGCCTTGCTGGCCTTTCGTCGTTCATAAAGTGCGAAACCAAAGAACCCAACAAACATCGAAGCCGTAAAGATCAAAACAATCGGATTCAAACTCACAAGCGAGACAATTGCAGGCCCAGGGCAGAAACCCGCCATTCCCCAACCCACTCCAAAAAGAACCGCACCTAATTTTGCCTGATTGGGCAGGTCGAATCCCGGGCGAGGCAGATTGTTCCAGTCCGTATCCAACAAAGGTTTCTTCATCCGTAAAGCAATTTGATTGGCAAGAGCATAAACAGCAATCGCACCCACCATGACGAACATCAACGCAGGCTTCCAATCACCCAAGATATCCAAAAACCCGCGCACGTTTGCCGGATTCAACATCCCGGCAACTCCCAAACCAACCGCAAACAGAACGCCAGAAATCATGGCCAAAACTGAACGAGAGAGATTCGAACTCATGATTACTGTCCTCCCGCCGTCTTGATGAGGGCATTGGCAACCGCCACGGCGGCCATTCCTGCAGCAATGAAAATCACGGTTGCAATCACACTGCGCCCCGACAGACGAGCAATTCCGCAAATACCGTGACCACTGGTGCATCCCCAGCCGAGACGAGTTCCAACACCCACAAGAAGTCCAGCAACGACAACAAGAACTGGGTTACTCGAGACCATGCTGGCGTCGGTGAAAATTGAGGTAAACCGAGCGAGAATGAGACCGCCCAACAACATGCCCACAATAAACAAACCACGCCAAGCAAACTCACCACTTTGAGCATTGCGAGCACTGGGTGTAAAAACCATGTTGATAAATGTTCCGGCAATACCGCTAATGCCCATGATGCGTCCGTTGAAAAGCATCAATAGCGCAGCAGCGAGACCAATAATTAATCCACCATAAAGTGCCATCATCATTTGAGCAGAGTCTCCTTAATCAAAATAAAAGTTCCCATGACCAAAACAAACCATCCAAAAGCAGGTTTCAATTTTTCACTCGATACTTTTGCGACAAGTTTGGTTCCAACAACCATACCCGCAAGCGATGCAAGCGTGACACCCACAAGAACCGTCGTGTTAATGTGAGTTCCTGCGGACACATCTCCCGCAAATCCAATGAGCGACTTTGATGCAATGACAACCAACGATGTACCCACTGCACGCTTCATGTCGAGCCCAACAAGAATCACAAGTGCAGGAACGATGAGGAATCCACCACCTGCTCCCACGAACCCCGTGACTCCACCCACAATTGCACCTTCCAGAACAATCAAAAGAAAGCGCGACAGGTTTAACTGCGTATCTGCTGAAGGCTTGGCTTTTGAAGGCCTGAGCATTGCTCCTGCAGCTAAAACCATCACAACACTAAAAACCAACAAAACGAGCGTGTCTTTGCTGAGGGTAAAGTTAAGAATGTTCATTTGCGCAGGAAGCGCCGGTAGAGCAAACCGACGAGTTAAATAGACCGCAAAAAAGCTGGGAACAGAGAATATTAAACCCTCCTTCCAAGCTATTTCTCCTCGGCGTGCGTATGCCACCGAAGCTGCCGCTGCAGTTAGACCCACAATAAAAAGCGATAGCGCTGTAGACTCGCTTGCGTTCAAACCAAAAACGTAATGAAGGATGGGCACGGTGAGAATGCTTCCACCGCCGCCCAGCAATCCCAGCGAAACGCCGATGAGCAAACTCAAACCAAGTCCGAAGAGAAACAATGGCGTAATCATACCTGAGCCTCTGCCGAGCGAACTTCCGCCGGTGTGCGGCCATTCAGGAGATTTGCCGGAACCGACTCTTTAATTTTACGCGGCGGAGGCAACTTCCAGCCGTCAAGTTCAGCCACGAATTCAGACTCAGTCATCGAGAGCAATTTGTTCGTTTTTAATTGCTCGCC